>NZ_JAKUFQ010000004.1:0-140968 GCF_022663475.1 Bacillus cereus group sp. BfR-BA-01382 | reverse complement strand
TTGTTCTTGTTGTTCTTGTTCTGCGTGTGCTTCTTTTTCCTCTTCTTCTATTTTTTCTTCCACTTGCTGCTCTTCTTGTTGTTCTTGTTCTGTTACCTCTTCCACAGCACTACTTACAATATTTTCATTTCTATTACTTTGCTCTTTTTGATCTTCATTTTCAAAGTTTGTCAGGATAATCCTTTTTATTTTCGGTGCAGTAAGTTCTAAACTTACTTGCGCAATATATAACAACGGTTTTCCAACTGTTGAACTTTTATTTTTATTCTTCACACTCGTCCCTCCCACTTCCATACGTAGCTGAATAAATTGTGTACTATTATAGTTATATTCATCACGTGGTAAGAACTTTCGTTAAAAATCGTTCTTTCTCAGAACAAATAAAAAGGACAATCTCAGCATTTAGAGATTGTCCTTTAAAAATTAATATTATATTTATCCTAGGATATGATACCCTGAATCAACATGAATGTTTTCTCCTGTTACACCGCGAGCTAAATCACTGAATAGGAATACTGCTGTATCGCCAACTTCTTCTGGAGTTGTTGTACGACGAAGTGGTGCGCGCTCCTCAATTTCTCTTAAGATTGAGTTGAAATCGCCTACACCTTTTGCAGATAACGTACGAATTGGTCCTGCAGAAATAGCGTTGACACGAATACCATGTTGACCTAAATCGTTTGCTAAATATTTCACGCTCGCTTCTAATGAAGCTTTCGCAACACCCATAACGTTATAATTTTTCACAACACGCTCGCCGCCAAGGTATGTTAACGTTAAAATATTTCCGCCTTCTGTCATAACTTTCTTCGCTTCTCTTGCTACAGCTGTTAAAGAGAATGCACTAATATTTTGTGCAAGTAAAAATCCATCGCGAGAAGTATCTACAAATTCGCCTTTTAAGTCATCGCGATTTGCAAAAGCAATACAATGTGCTACACCGTGAATAGTACCTACTTCTTGTTTAATTGTTTCAAAGCAAGCTGTAAGTTCCTCATCATTTGTTACATCACAAGGTAATACAAGTGATTCTTGTCCTTCTAATGTATCCGCTAATTCACGAACATTTCTTTCTAAACGTTCTCCTGCATATGTGAAGATTAATTTTGCACCTGCATTATGCAAAGAGCGAGCAATTCCCCACGCAATACTTCTTTGGTTCGCAACGCCCATAACAACAAATGTTTTCCCTTGTAATAGTTCCATGATATATCCTCCCAGAAATACTTATACTTGTTATTAGTACCTGATACTATAATTATAGTACCATAAAACCGCTTAAAGGCAAACAAAAAAGTCATTAACAGAAATTTGTTAATGACTTTTGGTTTCTATAAAAAAGCGCTCTAATCCTTCTTCCCAAGACGGCATTTGTAAAAAACCATTTAATCGTAGCATGTTATGTTGAAAGATAGAATATTTGGGCCTCGCAGCCGCAGCCCCGAATTCTTCCGTTGAAACAGGTAACACATTCACTTTCATATTTGTATACGAAAATATCTTTTGTGCAAATTCAAACCAAGAGCATGAGCCTCTGTTTGATACGTGGTATGTACCGTATAAAGAAGTATGAATGAGCTTATTAATAACTATATTTAAATCCGCCACATACGTAGGAGAGCCAACTTGATCCGCTACAACAGATATTTCATCTCTTTCTTTTCCTAATCGCATCATCGTTTTCACAAAATTATTTCCATATTTACCATATAGCCACGATGTGCGAACGATAAAATATTTATTATGTAACTCTTTGACGAACTGCTCCCCAGCATACTTAGAGGCTCCATATATATTTATCGGCGCTGGACTATGAAATTCATCGTATCCCTCTAGTCTAGCGCCTTGAAATACATAATCAGTACTAATATAAACTAGTTTCGCTCCTACTAATTGTGAAGCGACCGCTACATTTCGAGCTCCGATTGCATTTATTCTATATGCAAGATCCTGTTCTTTCTCAGCATGATCTACTTTCGTATAGGCAGCACAATGAATAATTATATGTGGTTTTATTTCTTGTACCACTTGTTGAATTCGGGATATATTTGTCACATCTAATAACTTTTTATCAAATGGATATATATCATATTCTTCAGAGTTTAACTCTTCAAATAGTTGCTTTCCTAATTGGCCGTTTGCTCCTGTTATGATAACCCTCTCTTTCATTTAACATGCCCCTTACTGGTCTTTTAGTAGTTTCCACCATTCCTTATTCTTTTCATACCATTTCACCGTCTCTTGTAATCCTTGTTCAAACGTATATTTCGGTTCCCAATCAAATTCATTCTTCATTTTCTCTGCATCAATCGCATAACGACGATCGTGCCCTAAACGATCTGTAACATATTCGATATCTTTTTTTGTTTTTCCTAAAAGAGTAATAATTTGTTCCACAACTTCTACATTTGTTTTTTCATTATTTCCACCTATATTATATACTTCTCCTACACGTCCCTTATGCAGAACAACGTCAATCGCACTACAATGATCCGTTACATGTAACCAATCTCTTACATTTAAACCATCACCATATAACGGTAGTTTTTTTCCTTCCAGTGCATTCGTAACCATTAACGGAATTAATTTCTCGGGATACTGGTACGGCCCATAATTGTTAGAACAACGCGTTACTATAACCGGTAAGTGATATGTTTTATAGTAAGATAGAGCTATCAGGTCCGCGCTCGCCTTACTTGAAGAATATGGACTATTTGGAGCTAACGGCGTTTTCTCTGTGAATTTCCCTATTTTCCCTAAAGAGCCATACACTTCATCCGTTGATACTTGCACAAGTTTTATATGCGAATATTTTTTAACTAGTTCTAATAAAGTGACCGTCCCAATTACATTTGTATCATAAAAAGGAATCGGATTTTCAATACTACGGTCCACATGTGATTCAGCTGCAAAATTTACAATCACTTGTACGTCTCGCTCTTTTATAATATGTTCTAATAGCTCTCCATTTTGAATTTCTCCTTTTACAAAAGAGTAATTCGGGTGATTCTGAAGAGATTTTACGTTATTTAAATTCCCGCTATATGTTAATGCATCGTAATTAATAATTTTATATGTTTCATAACTTTGTAGCATATAATGAACGAAATTACTTCCAATAAATCCAGCCCCACCTGTTACTAATATATTCATAAACAACGCTCCTACTTAAAAACTATCTTCATATTCCTCTAGTAATGGTAATATCTGATCCTTATCGGACAATATAGGATCGGTTACTGGCCAAGGAATTGCTAAATCTTTATCTTCCCAAAGTAATCCTGAGTCATGCTCTGCGCTATAATATTCATCTACTTTATACATAACGATAGTATGCGGAACAAGGGTGCAAAATCCATGCGCAAACCCTTTTGGCACTAGTAATTGTCGATGGTTATCTGCACTTAAAATATACCCTTTCCATTGTTTAAATGTTGGTGATTTTTTTCGTAAATCAACGATAACATCATAAATTGCCCCTTGCATAACTTGAATGAGTTTCGTTTGTGCTTTCGGTTTTTTTTGAAAGTGTAGTCCCCGAATCGTTCCTGCCTTAGCCGAATAAGATACGTTATCCTGTACAAATGAATACGTAATCCCTAATGTTTCTAGCACCTGCTTATTATAGCTTTCTGAAAAAAAGCCACGCTCGTCTCCAAACAACCTCGGTTCTAACAATTTTGCATCGATAAAATTTGTTTCTACGACTTTCATATTCTCACCTATTCTCCGTTAAACTGTTTCCCAAAATCAATATCCCGTGCTAACGTATTCGCCTTTTGAAGAGAAGCATGAGTTCCCGCATCAGTCCACCAGCCGCTCATTTCATTATAAGTAAGTACCCCTCGTTTTAAATACCAATTATTTATATCTGTAATTTCAAGTTCTCCCCGTGCAGAAGGTTTTAATTCTTTAATATAAGAAAAAACTTTCGAATCATACAAATAAATTCCCGTAACAGCATAAGAACTTTTCGGCTCTTTCGGCTTTTCTTCAATTTCAACTATTTTTCGGTTTTGAATATGTGCTACGCCAAATCTTTCGGGATCTTCTACAGATTGCAAGAGCACTTTCGCACCTTCTTTTTGATTTGCAAACTCTTCAACATACGGAAGAATATCATCTGAAAAAATATTATCCCCCAATATAACTACCATACGATCATTCCCGACGAAATCTTCACAAAGCCCTAACGCCTGTGCGATACCGCCCGCTTTATCTTGCACACGATACGTAAAGGACACGCCAAATTCATGACCACTCCCTAAGAAGCTAACAACATCCCCCATATGCTCTTTACCTGTAATAATCATAATGTCTGTAATATCGCATTGTTTTAGCTTATATACCGCATGATAAATCATCGGATACCGACCAACAGGAAGTAAATGTTTATTCGTTACTTTCGTTATTGGATATAATCTCGATCCAGTACCACCTGCTAAAATAATTCCTTTCACTCTGCATCTCTCCTTTATGATGGAGATAATATATCTTTGTAATGTTCTATAAACACTTGCCGGTACTTCTCATATGTATCCGCATCAAACTCATCCCCGTTGTAATGAATACACCATAAATTTGCTTGATTTGGAATACCGATTAAATAACCAGCCCTTTGAAACTCTAAAGACTGTGACACATCATAAAAGTGAAACCCTTGAAACAAATCTTCTCGCCACGGAATATCATACTGCGTTGCCATGAATAAACCATCAATTGCCTGAACTGACAAAAATGGTTGATTACCATAAAAAACCTGATCTAAATTTAATAATTGATAATTCTGTCTTCTGTATTCAATCACTTTCCCTACTAAATTTTTTCCTTCCCACCATATCCCGTTATTCGGTAAAAACTGAGCCCCAGCGACTCCTATTAAACCAAGCTTTTCATTTTCTTTAAAAAGAGATATAAGTGTAGAAAACATGTCTCGATTAATAAGATATGTATCTTGATGTATATACACTTTGTATTTCGCTGGATATGAAAGGGCTCGGTTGTATGCACTTGCCATACTTTGTGCATCTCGTATCGGAAAAATTTGTACGACATAGCCAGGGGGAACAAAAATGTTTCTGATTTGGCTCTCACATTGTTTGAAAAGCTCTTCATTATTTACACAAACAACAACTAATATTGTATGATCTTTCATTTTTGTCCCCCCTTTTATTCTTCCTTATTTACCTCTGACATATAGTGTTCCACAAATATTTCCCGATACTTCTCATAGTTCGTCATATTCACATCAAAATGATAATGGATACACCAAGCATCGCGCTGTACAGGTACACCGACTGTATATCCTGCTTTTTTAAATTCAAATGATTGAGATACATCATAAAAGTCAAATCCGTCAAATAAGTCTTCTCGCCACGGAACATCATATTGTGTCGCCATTAATAAACCGTCAATACATTCTACAGGAATAAATGTTTTTGATTCGTGATACGGTTGTTCTAAACTTGCCATATAAAACAAATCATTCATATAACCAATGACCTTTCCTACAATTCCACGCCCTTCGTTCCATACACCAGTTGGAGGAACATATTGCGCTCCAACCATCCCAATCATACCAAGGTGTTCATGTTCCTCAAATAATTGAAGTAATCCGTATAAAAAAGCTCTATTTATAATAAAAACATCTTGATGTAAATACACTTTATACTTCGCTGGATGCGAAATGGCTTGATTGTATCCACTCGTCATACTTTTCGCATTTCGAATCGGCATAAATTGGACAATATACCCTGGTGGTACTAACAATTGCAATATATGTCGCACGCAGTTTGCATACAATTTCCGATCATTTATACATGTAACAAATAATATTGTTTTGTCTGCAGCACTCATAATTGTGATTTTTCAGCTTCAATAATATACTGAAATACAACTGTCTCAGCCATGAAGCCACTTCCAAGACGATATTTTTTACAAATTCCATATAACTCCTCAATAAGTGGCTCATACATTTTATGATCAACATATACACGATCTACTTTACTAATAACATATCCTGCTTTTAAAAACATTCTTAGCATTTCATTAAATGTAAAGAAACGAATATGTGTTTTATCTAATAAACCATATTCTGTATACGTCCAATTTCCGGCAAGTAAGGGAGCTAATACTGAAATATGAGCAACGTTTGGTATACTTGCTAAAATCACACCATTTTGCTTTATATATGGCTTAACCTTTTCAATCACAGCCCATGGATCAAATAAATGCTCTAATACATCTCCAAATAGGATGCAATCAAATTGCCCCTCCTCATAAGGAAGATCTATTTTTTCTATATCCCCTAAAATAACATGATCTAGTCTTTCTTTCGCTTTTTCTGCAGCCTCTGGAAATGCCTCGATTCCTGATACACGTGTACCATTTTCTTTAATAGCTGCTCCCAATGTACCGCTCGAGCAACCAATATCAAGAACTTCTTTCCATTCCTTTTTTATATGCTTTAATAAATTCGGATTCGCTGCATTATAATAATGCTCGGATTTTTCTTCATATAAAGAACTTTTTTCGCGATTCATTTCACACACTCCTTATGCAAATTGAATTAGAAATATAAATCTCATATGAATTCTATAAAGTGCAGATTTTGTTCATCCCCCACTGATTATTAGCCCGCAAATAGCTTTATAAAATTTTTTATCTATATTGGTTTCGTTACTGATACTCTAATATATAACCAATCTATTAGAGTTAGAATAACGATAAATCATTTCTAAAAAACGAAACCTATTACGCTTTATATGGTTTATCAAAAACTCCCCGAAAATATTTACGGTTATATTCAATTGCAGCATTATTCGGAACATAAGAAGCTGCTAATTCATTGTAATAATACGCTTTATCCTGCTCCCCTAACCTGCTATAACAAATACACATTTGTAAATAGGGTAGCCATGTGTAGCTAGCTGGACTATGAAAAGGACTTTCCGTTGCCATTGGTACTTCCGTTGCAAGTTTAAACCAAAATATCGCTTCATTATATTTTTCTTGTTCCATATATATATATCCTATTCTTGTACAATTCTCTCCTCTAGGGACGTCATACCGAAACGACTTCACACAAGATTCGATTGCCTTCTCCCACATTCCGAGCTTCGCATAGCAATCTCCTAACTTACCACATGCATAAATTTTCTCTTCATACCATCCTTCGTCTTGATTAAGAAATGTTTCATAAAGAAGAACTGCATCATCATATTTTTGGTTATCCATAGATTCATTTGCGTAATAAAATAAATCCCTCGAACTCAATTCTTCCCCTGCAGCTACAGTATTTTGAAAAATTTTCAAATTACGATTTGTTACTTTTTTTTCTTTTTTATGTGTAATAGCAACTTTACTACTAAAAGTCTCACCAGCAATAGCTAAATACTCATGAACCTTTCCAAACCATTGAAATTGTTTTTCACGCTTTACAAGTCGATTTCTTTTTGTACAATATAAAGGTTTCCCGTTAGAATCCATCGCAAGATGATAAGGCATCGAAACAGCATCAAATTTAGGATCTAATTCTATTTTTAAGAGTTTCAATGCTTCTTGAGCATCTTCTAATAATACGTCATCTGCATCTAGCCACAATATATACTCTTGCGTCGCTTTTGAAAAAGAAAAATTTCTTGCTGCCGCAAAATCATCAATCCACTGGAAATCATATATGTTAGAAGTGTATTTCTCTACGATTTCTTTCGTTCGATCGACGGAACCTGTATCCACTACTATAATTTCATCCACAATTTTCTCAACTGTCTCTAAACAACGGGCTATTGTCTCCTCCTCATCTCGAACAATCATACATAAACTAATTGTAATTCCTTGCTTGTTCAACATAATCACCCTCTTCCAAATCAATCATATGTTATACATATACTAAACTTTCCATTTTTTTAAATTGTTCAAGTAGTTTAAGATTTCTTTTCAATAATTCAAATGTCCGTGTCATTTTCTTTCGGTTTTGCATCTACTATATAATGAACGCTTTATGGAGGTGAATTTATGTCAAATAATAATTATTCAAATGGATTAAATCCCGATGAATCTTTATCAGCTAGTGCATTTGACCCTAATCTTGTAGGACCAACATTACCACCGATACCACCGTTTACCCTTCCAACTGGGCCTACCGGGCCTACTGGACCTACCGGGCCTACTGGACCTACTGGACCTACCGGGCCTACTGGACCTACTGGACCTACTGGCGGAGGAACTGGAATAACTGGACCTACCGGGCCTACTGGTGACACTGGGGCTACTGGACCTACCGGGCCTACTGGTGACACTGGGGCTACCGGACCTACGGGAGCTACTGGACCTACGGGGGCTACTGGACCTACTGGACCATCCGGATTAGGACTTCCAGCAGGATTATATGCATTTAACTCCGGTGGGATTTCTTTAGATCTAGGAATTAATGATCCAGTACCATTTAATACTGTTGGATCTCAGTTTGGTACAGCAATTTCTCAATTAGATGCTGACACTTTCGTAATTAGTGAAACTGGATTCTATAAAATTACTGTTATCGCTAATACTGCAACAGTAAGCTTATTAGGAGGTCTTACAATCCAAGTGAATGGAGTACCTGTACCAGGTACTGGATCAAGTTTAATCTCACTTGGAGCACCTATCGTTATTCAAGCAATTACGCAAATTACGACAACTCCATCATTGGTTGAAGTAATTGTTACAGGACTTGGGCTATCATTAGCTCTTGGTACGAGTGCATCCATTATTATTGAAAAAGTTGCTTAATTTTTTACTTAGCAGTAAAACTGATATCAGTTTTACTGCTTTTTCAATTTCAAATTCAATCATGAAACATTCGTTAGCTACATAATCATATTGTTGTATGACATTTTGCAGGAGGCACAAATATGGAAAGTAAATCTGCTGTTCAGCTTTATCTCGAATTGCTAAAGAAAACAATTTTATTTGAAATATGGTTGGAATATGAGGCATACTTACCCGCATCTCTACATATTTCGAAAGAACTAGAATTCGAACCCGTTACAGTCCCCCTCCCTTTATTCATTAAGCAATATGCCGAAAACCATAACTTAAAAATTGTAAAACCAAATGTTTCAAAAAGTGAACGTCATGATGGAATGGATTGGCCAAGAGCAGCACATAGCATGATTGGTCGAGAACGTATGAACCAATTACAAGAGGCAATGGAAACCGTTGTTCGTGAAAATATAGAGGGAGATTTTATTGAAACAGGTGTATGGCGCGGAGGATCATGCATTTTTATGAATGGTTTTTTACAAGCAAACAACATTACGAATCGTACTGTGTGGGTCGCAGATTCATTTGAAGGTTTGCCAGCACCGAATCTAGAACAATATCCAAAAGATTACGGTGATTATTTACACACATTCGATTACTTACGCGTCTCTTTAGAACAAGTACAAGAGAATTTTAAAAAATATGATTTACTAAATGATCAAGTGAAATTTTTAAAAGGTTGGTTTAAAGATACTTTACCAACAGCACCAATTGAAAAAATAGCAATTGCACGGCTTGATGGTGATATGTACGAATCCACCATGGATGGTCTCATGAACTTATATGATAAAGTTTCTAAAGGTGGCTATATAATTATCGATGACTACGGGCTACCGCCATGCGCTGAGGCTGTGACAGACTTTAGAAAGCAACGAAATTTAAAAGCCCCTATTACTAAAATTGATGTATTTGGCGTTTATTGGAGAAAAGAATAAACAAGATTTAATCTATAGGAGATTCCATTTTCACTCATTCTTCTCTTACTTCTAATCCAATTAAGTATTTCTTTTGTGGAATCTCCTTACATATAACAATTGTTTTCCTTTGTTCTCTCACTACAAATTGAAAATTTTATTAATAGAGTGACTGCATATTCTCACACAAGAAAGGGGTATACTCATGAGCGAACTTAACAAAGAAATGACTTTACTCCCCCCTCCTGAACTCGTCCAATATGTAGGTGGCGACTTCAAAAAGGTGGGAAAAGAGTTCCTAAAGCATTTTATTCAAATTGGCGCTTTAAAATCAAATGAAAAAGTATTAGATGTAGGCTGCGGCGTCGGCCGAATGGCTGTACCATTAATGAATTACTTAAATGATGATGGAGCATATTATGGATTTGATTTGTTTAAAGATGGAATTACTTGGTGTCAAAATAACATTTCAACTATGCGTAATAATTTTCACTTTGAACATGTTGACATATACAATCAATTCTATAATCCAGAAGGAAAAGAAGATGCCTCTCAATATCGTTTTCCCTATGAAGACGGAACATTCGATTTTATCTTTTTAACTTCTGTATTTACACATCTTCTTCCAAAAGAATTAGAACATTACGTATCTGAAATTGTACGTGTATTAAAAAAAGACGGGAGATGTTTCATTACATTCTTTCTAATAAATCCTGAATCGTCCTATTATTTAAATGCAGGACAAAGTACATTAGGTTTTTATCATCGAATTGAAAATTGCTACGTTGTAAATAAAGATATTCCCAATTTTGCAGTTGCTTATCCTGAGACAGATATTTGCAATCTATTGAATAAGTATGGTCTAGAAATAATCAATAAGCCACATTATGGTTTATGGTGCGGCAGACCAGAATATACAAGTTACCAAGATATTGTTCTTACAAAAAAAAGCTTCTGAAAGGAAGTTATGTATGGCGAGTGAAAAAAATCTACCTCTCGTTTCTATCCTTATTCCCACTTATAATCGACCCCATTATTTCAAAATCGCTCTAGAAAGTGCATTGGCACAAACTTATTCAAATATTGAAATCATCATCGGAGATGATAGTACAAATGATGAAACAGCAACTCTAATCCATGAACAATACTTACCAAATTATAAAAATATAACATACATTCGAAATATCTCTACTCTAGGACAATTTCACAATGACCTTATGCTCATAGAAAAATCAAATGGTGAGTATATAAATTTTTTAATGGACGATGACGTGTTTTATAAGCATAAAATACAAAAAATGATGGCCTATTTTGAGCAAGATTCCAATAAAGATCTTGCTCTTGTTACTTCTTATCGAGTACGTATTGATGATCATGGAAATCTAATCGGCGATGCCCATCCAACACAAAAGTTATATAGCGAAGATACCCCATTAAACGGAATATTTTTAGGCGACTGGATGCTAAAGGCCGGCCACAACATTATCGGCGAACCTACAACTACTTTGTTTCGAAAGAACTTGCTCACTGAACCTTTTGGCACCCTTAAAGAGCGACAATATTCTTGTAGTGTTGATATGGCCTCATGGATTTCTTTACTTTCTAAAGGAAATGCAATATACATTTCTGAGCCTTTAAGTCAATTTCGCTACCATGCTGGACAACAAATACACAATAAACTACTTCAAGGTTGCGAAGATTTCACACACCTCGTTATAACAGCAAAAGAATATGGATTTTTACAAAATACTATAGACTATAGAACAGCTCTACTTAGTGCTTACAAATGGTGTAAAAGTTCCTTAAAATACTACCTTCATCAACTAGATATTTTTCCTGACGCACATGTACGTCTTGCCCATTGTTTGGATATAATTATTAAAGAGTTAAACAATTAAACTACTCTGCAAAATCAAAAGTGTATGGACTATATGTGAATCATTCGTATAGTTCATACATTCTTTCTCATACTATAAAATCCATTACTATAAAGAGCAGTAGAAAGGAATACCTACATTGAAAGATTCAAATTCTCAATATCAAATAGACTACGTATTACTATTTATTTTATTTGCCATTGGGATTGTTAGTTGTTGTGCTATTGCAAGTGCGCAAGCCTCCTTACCGCCATTTTTACAAAACGTCAATTTTGTACTCAAGCAAATCCAATGGTACTTCATTGGATTTATAGCCATTGGTGTTATTATGATTATCGATTTCGATCGTTATCAAAAAATTGCTTGGTATTTGTATAGCTTTGCAATGGTACTACTTATTGGACTAGAACTTCAAGTACCAGGTGCCGTTACAATTAAAGGCGCTACCGCTTGGTACAGGCTCCCAGGCATCGGAAATTTTCAGCCTTCTGAAATTATGAAATTGTTTTTAATTATCGTCATTGGACGAATTATAGCAAATCATAATGAGAAATATTTTTCCCAAACAATGCGTGACGATTTTTTATTACTTGGAAAAATATTTGCGACAAGCTTGCCACCACTACTACTTATTGCAAAAGAACCAGATTTAGGAAACACAATGGTCATTTCAGCGATGCTTGCAGCAATGATACTAGTTTCTGGCATACGATGGCGTTTTATTTTCGGATTAGTTTCAGGTACTTTCGTGGCTGGATCTACATTAATATATATTTTTTTTACTCACACAGATTTCTTTAAAGCACACATTTTAAAAGAATATCAATTAAATCGCTTCTACGGATGGTTGGCACCTTACAAATATGATGCGCAAGGCTATCAATTAAGACAAGCATTCTTAGCGACTGGATCCGGAGAAATGCAAGGAAAGGGGTGGGAAAATGGACAAGTATATTTTCCAGAACCACATACAGATTTTATTTTCACTAATGTCGCTGAACAATTTGGATTTCTAGGTGCAAGTGTCATTATTTCACTTTTTTTCTTACTCATTTTTCGAATGATTCATATCGCTTTAGAAAGTAATGACCCTTTCGGTAGTTACATTTGCGCTGGTACAATCGGAATGTTTACTTTCCAAGTATTCCAAAATATCGGGATGACAATCGGATTACTTCCCATTACAGGGATAACATTACCTCTTATGAGCTACGGAGGAAGTTCACTGCTTACATACATGATTGCGATTGGATTCATTTTAAATATTCGCTCAAGAACGAAAAGCTTTATGTTTAAATGAACAACACAAAAACGCTATATTTTTATCTCTATCCTTTTTTAGATATACTAATGAAAAATACGATGGAGGTTTAAATATGAAATATGACATTATAGGAGATATTCATGGATGCTTCCAAGAGTTTCAAAATTTAACAGAGAAGCTAGGGTATAACTGGAGTAGCGGTCTACCGATCCACCCTGAACAACGTAAACTTGCATTCGTTGGTGATATTACAGACCGTGGTCCTCATTCATTACGTATGATCGAAATTGTATGGGAACTTGTCATACATAAAAAAGAAGCTTATTACGCTCCTGGAAATCACTGTAATAAACTATATCGATTTTTCCTTGGACGTAATGTAACAATCGCTCACGGACTTGAAACAACTGTCGCTGAATATGAGGCACTTCCTTCTCATAAGCAAAACATTATAAAAGAAAAGTTTATCACTCTTTATGAACAATCACCACTCTACCACATACTAGATGAGAAAAAAGTAATCGTATGTCACGCTGGGATTCGGCAAGATTACATAGGAAGACGAGATAAAAAAGTACAAACCTTTGTATTATATGGTGATATTACAGGAGAAAAGCATGCCGATGGCTCACCTGTCCGTCGCGATTGGGCGCAAGAATACAAGGGGCAAGCTTGGATTGTATATGGACATACACCAGTAAAAGAACCTCGATTCGTCAATCAGACAGTCAATATTGATACTGGTGCTGTATTTGGTGGCAAATTAACCGGATTACGTTATCCTGAAATGGAGACTATCTCTGTCCCTTCTTCTTTACCTTTTGTCGCTGAGAAGTTCCGTCCAATTTCATAACTACCTTACTTAGCGAGAGATTACCGTATTATTTAGGCAAATCTCATATAAAACTAGGTAAAGTAATTAAAAAAAGATGCAATAAAGTGCATCTTTTTTTAATTACTTTACATATAATGTCGCAGGAGGTGACAGAATGAAGAAAAAATCTTCTAAACAAAAAAGAAAATTTCCCCCTTTATATCTGCCCATGTACGGAATTAACAACTGGTGTAGCATTCGGGCTGCAGCCATAGAAGAACTAGAAGAACAAGAGTCATCAAAAAAAAGCAAAGTAAAACCAACATATGTCTCTTTAGAAAATGCTGTGATGAACCACATAATCGATCGCAGAAAAATAAAGATGCAACAAAAAAATAAACAGCTCTCAAATCAAGATGAACAGGTACTACGTTCTAACCAAACAGAAGAAACGGCGGAAGAAAATAATTCTGTAGCAATAAATAAAAAAGTGGAACCAGAAATTCCAGCTGCTATTATAAACAAAGTAAAAAAAATAAAAGAAGCATTAGCTTCATCGAATGATATACAAACTGAAAAACCACTCATAATTGAGACACCTACACCTGAAAATACAAAAGTTAAAAGGGGCGGCCGATATGCATATGCGGAGGGGCTTCACTCTCATGCGGAGGGCATGGCAGCACATGCGGAAGGCTTATTAACACACGCAAAAGGTTCTTTCTCTCATGCAGAAGGATCCAACTCAAAAGCAACTGGACATAGTTCGCATAGTGAGGGAAGTGAAACGACAGCAGGCGGTGCTTATTCTCATGCGGAGGGTAAACAGACGACTGCTTTAGGCGAAGCAGCACACGCAGAAGGAACCGCAACTATCGCTAACGGCTTCTCTTCTCATGCGGAAGGTCATCATACATCAACAGCTCATTTTGCAGGTAGCCATATTATGGGGCGCTTCGGCACTGCAGAAGAAGCTTATTCCTGGTTTATTGCAAATGGTGCAAACGACACCGACCATAATATCGGTGCTAAATGGCTTGCCCATAATGGAGAAATGTATATTGAGGGCGCGTCTTACAATGCAAGCGGAACGGATTTTGCACAAATGTTTGAAACAGAAGGTCATAAACCTATTGATGTCGGTTATTTCGTTACATTTAGTAGCGAAGAAAAAATTCGGATAGCTACTTCACACGATTCGTTCATTTTAGGAATATCTAGTGCAACCCCTGCACTTATAGGAAATAGCGGGGCTTTAAGTTGGCAAAAACGCTATAAAACAGACAACTTTGGAAAACGCCAATATGTATGGACGGAATCAGAAGAAATACAACCTCTTTTAAATACAGAATGGGATCCAGCTTGCAAATATGTAGCAAGAAAAGATCGCGCCGAGTGGCTTCCTGTCGGATTAATTGGGCAAATGTTAGTACGTGATGACGGCACTTGCGAAACGCATGGATATTGTCGTCCAAATGACAATGGCATTGCTACAAAAGCCGAAAGTGGATTTTTCGTTATAAAGCGTACGCGTGAAAACCAAATTTTAATATTATTCCGCTAAGAAAAAAGGGAACAAAATTCTTTATAACATAAGAATTTTGTTCCCTTTTTAAGCATTCCTAAGTAACTCTTGCATATCGCTTGGAATCTTTATAGTGAAAGACATTTCTTTCTCTAAAATAGGATGATAAAACGTCAAAGATTTACTATGAAGTGCTTGCCGTTTCATTTCATCCCTTCTTCCTCCATATAAGTTATCACCAAGTAATGGATGTCCTATATGAGCCATATGCACACGAATTTGATGCGTTCTTCCTGTCTCAAGCTCCAGCGCTACATGTGTCTTATGATATGTACTATCAATTACTTTAAAATGAGTAACTGCCCTTTGTCCATCCTCACAAACCGTTCGCTCAATAATGCTATCAGATTTCCGACCAATTGGTGCATCAATCATTCCTTCTCGTTCTACCATCTCACCGTGAACAATTGCTTCATACGTTCGTTTCACAGCTTTTTGTTGATGCTGCTTCGATAAAAGATGATGCACGAAACGATTTTTTGCAATAAGCATAAGCCCTGAAGTATCACGATCTAACCGTGTTACAATGTGTACTGTACTTGCAAGATGCTGCTTATCATAATGAGATAAAAGCGCATTGGCAACACTCCCTGTCGGATGTTCCCTAGATGGAATCGTTGACATGTTCGCCTCTTTATTAATGATAAGAACCGCATCATCTTCATATACAATGCATAAAGGGATATCTTCTGCAATCATCCCTTCACTTCTTTCCTCCACTGGAAAAAAGATGCGTAATTCTTCACTAGCGCGCAACTGATGACGAACACTCGCATGTTGACCATTTACTTCAATTGCCCCGCCGTGAAACTTTATATCCGTTAAAGCGGCTTTAGAAATACCTTTCGTTTTCAAAAATTCCCTAACTAAAGTACTCTCTTCAGCCAGTCCTATATCCCATTTCAATGTAAATCTGTTCAAATTTATAACCCTTTCTATTTATCTGCAACAAACGAGTCACGAACTCGTTTCCAGAACGGGAACGGGCGGAAACGAACAAATCGTACTTTCTCGTTTGCGACGCGATACTGGATTGATTTCACATCTTGATGAACCATCGTTAAATGATCCACTGTAATTTGTAAGTTCATTCCTGCAGCTGGCTTTAACACACATGTATGGTGCTTCGGCAATACGAGTGGCGATCCCACAGTACGAAACACACGATTGTTAATGGACGCCATTTCTGCAATTTGAATCGCTTCAATAGAAGGGTGAATAATTGCTCCGCCAAGCGCTTTATTATATGCAGTACTTCCTGAAGGAGTAGAAATACAAAGGCCGTCCCCGCGGAATGTTTCAAAATATTCTCCGCGTATTTCTACTTCTGTTACTAATGTACCTTCTGCACTTTTTACAGTCGCCTCATTCATCGCCAAATACTGTGACTCTTTACTTCCATTCACATAGCGAATAATCACTTCTAAAAGCGGATATTCCACCACTTGGAATGGTGTTTTCGCAATCGCAATTACTAATTTCTCTACTTCTGTCGGTAACCAATCTGCATAGAAACCTAAATGTCCTGTATGTACACCAACAAATGCTGTTTCATCCAATCGATTATAATAACGATGAAACGCATATAAAAGCGTTCCATCTCCCCCAACAGAAATTACAATATCGGGTTCCTTTTCATCCATTGTAAATCCAAAATCTAACAAGTACTCTTTCATCGTGCTTGCCAGTGTATCTGATGATTGATCTCCCTTTGACATAATTGTAAATTTCATCGCCCAACACCCTTTAGTTTATGATTCGGAATCTTTCGTTTCTTGCTTTCTTGAAAAAGCCTTCTGCGCTTCTTGAATCTCAAGACGAATAGAAGACATTTCTTCATCTAATAAAAACGCCGCTTCCGCTGCACGTTGCAAGCGTATTTTAATATCTTCAGGAAAACGTCCACTATATTTATAATTTAAAGAATGCTCAATTGTTGCCCAAAAGTTCATTGCTAACGTGCGTATTTGGATTTCTACCAATACTTTTTTTTCTCCCTGAATCGTTTGAACGGGGTAACTAATGACAACGTGATAAGAGCGATAGCCGCTATCTTTCTTTTGCGTGACATAATCACGTTCTTCCACGATTTCAAAGTCATTTCGTTTTCGAAGATATTCTACAACAGGCTTAATCTCATCAACAAATTGACACATCATTCGAAGGCCCGCGATGTCTTGCATATCTTCTCTCAGCCGATCTAGCGGTACATTTCTCTTCTCCGCTTTATCAATAATACTAGCAACCGACTTTACCCTTCCTGTTACAAACTCAATTGGAGAATGCTCTGTCAACATTGCAAATTGAGTACGCATTCCTTTTAGTTTCACTTTCAGCTCTGCCACCGCTTGATGGTAAGGTGCTAAAAATTCTTCCCAATTTCGATTCATTTCAACCACCACCAAAATCAATCCATTTGCTTATAGAAATACTTTTTCTACAGCAGTTACTAGTTCTTCTCCGTAATTTGCATTACCTTCAATATTTTCAACTAAATATTCTACTTCTTCTTTTAAATTTTCTAATTCCATTTCAACGTCATTCACACGAACGAACATTACTATATCGTTATTCATCGCTTCATGCATTGCTTCCCAGCATGTGTGCGGAATACTTACATAAATGAAAGATGATTCGTTTTCTAAAATATATAAAAATGATAAATTGTCTGAGTCTACAAGTACGTGATTACGCGCACTTAACTCCTTTACCTCTATTTCATTATTTTCCGCACAAAAAATAAGCGCATTCTCTCTCTTTTCTACGCTCTTAACTTGAATTTTATTTTGCATGCTCTAACTCCTCCATCTCAACTTCCTGTCTTACTTAACAGTATTATTGTATCATAACATGGACGCAAACAAATAAAACATTGAACCAAATTTATGAAAAAGCGATAATGTGTAAAGAATTATTTTTTAAAAGGAGCGCGCATACAATGACACAAGAAATTGAAATTGAATTTAAAAATATTGTTACAGAAGAAGAATTCGATACATTATGTAAATCATTCTCTATTGAAGCATTTACGAAACAGGTGAATCACTACTTTGAAACACCGGGCTTCTCGTTAAAAGAAGCCGGCTCTGCACTTCGTATTCGTCATAAAGGAGAAATTTATACATTAACATTGAAACAACCTGCAGAAGTCGGCTTGTTAGAAACGCATCAAGTCGTAACAGAAGACGAAGCAAGAATGATGATGGAAACAAACGTAATCATTCCAGGGGCTGTAATGGATCAACTACACAAATTACAAATTCCTGTTTCCACTTTAACTTATATGGGTAGTTTAACAACTGAAAGAGCCGAAGCATTATTTAAAGGCGGAACGCTTGTCTTTGATCATAGTTTCTATTACAATCACGATGATTATGAAATTGAATTTGAAGTGCAAGATGAAGAAACAGGAAAAGCTGCATTTATTCATTTATTAACGCAACATAACATACCTGTTCGTCATACAAATAACAAAGTAAAACGCTTTTTCCTTGCCAAACAAAACAAAGCACGCTAAAGTGAAAATTCCACTAGTGAATATGTTTCACTAGTGGATACATCTTACTAAAAAAGTTTACACCCGTAGAATAAGCAAAGAATGTTTGAGAAGGCTGTTTATTTGCCCTCTCGAACATTCCATTGCTACAATAGATATACATTTCATGGAAAAAGGAGTTTATAAAGGATGAGCAAGCAACCGATGACACCATTTGAAGCAATTGGCGGTGAACAATGCATTGCAATATTAGTAGATACATTTTATTCCTATGTCAGTAAACACCCTGACTTATCTCCCATCTTCCCGGAAGATTTAACAGAAACCGCTAGGAAGCAGAAGCAATTTCTAACACAATATTTAGGTGGTCCTAATTTGTACACTGAAGAACATGGTCATCCTATGTTAAGGGCACGCCATCTTCCGTTTGAGATTACTCCAAAACGAGCAGAGGCTTGGCTATCATGTATGGAGCAAGCAATGGATGATACTGGAGTGCATGGTCATATAAGAGAGTTTGTTTTTGAACGTTTAGCATTAACCGCTCAGCATATGGTTAATACTCCAAACGAAACAGGTGAAGTGTAATGGATAAGCAGGAAGCAAAGCATATAAATATGCCATCTCCTTCCGCATGCGAGCATAAGTCTGTAGAAGCATATTTATTTATTGATCCACTTTGTAAAGATTGCTGGGAAATTGAGCCTTTTATTATTAAACTATGGCTTGAATACGGGAAATACTTCTCTATTCGTCATATCGTAACAGGAAAAGTGGATGGAACGAACGCTTCCTCACACAAATGGAATAAACCTGCTAATATTCGATTTGTGTGGGAAAAGACAACAAGTTTACAAGGTTTTTCATGTGATGGAAAGGTACATATGCAAGAAGCATCGTCAACACCATATTTAGTTTCGATGGCAATTAAGGCGGCGGAGTTGCAAGGCCGAAAAGCAGGTTCGAAGTTTTTGCGAAAACTCCAAGAATACATTTTCCTTGAAAATGTATCAAACCCTGACTGCGAACTATTACTTGCATGTGCGAAAGATAGCAATATTGATGTAGAAGAATTTAAAAAAGATCTACATTCTGCTAGTGCAAAAAAAGCTTTCCAATGTGACTTGAAATTCACGAATGAAATGCATATTACAGAAATACCCTCCCTCGTCTTTTTTCATGCGAACTCAGATGAAGAAGGTATTAAAATCGCTGGAAATTATTCCTACGATGTATACGTACAATTATTGAAAGAACTTGTAAAATGTGAAATTGAGCCAGAACCATTACCACCTTTAGAAGCATTACTAGAAGCAACACAATTTATATCTTCAAAAGAAGTAGCATTTATTTATGACTGTCCGCAGCAAGAAATTGAGCGCGAACTTAAAAAATTACAACTGAAACGAAAAGTACAAATGATTGAAGTAAAATGC
Source organism: Bacillus cereus group sp. BfR-BA-01382 (assembly GCF_022663475.1). Taxonomy (NCBI): domain Bacteria; kingdom Bacillati; phylum Bacillota; class Bacilli; order Caryophanales; family Bacillaceae; genus Bacillus; species Bacillus cereus group sp. BfR-BA-01382. The sequence continues at coordinate 120,777 of NZ_JAKUFQ010000004.1, read as the reverse complement.
GAACGTTATTGGAAATGGATAGCAAAAGAAAAAGACCTGGTGTAAACACCAGGTCTTTTTCTTTACGGCTTATAAAAATATTAAAGGGGATGGGAGAAATTTTCACGTTCAAACAAAGGGGTATATGTTTGTATGTGAATTCGTTCACGCTTATTATATTACAAGATTCGACGCCAGATGACAACCCCTTTTGTCGAAATTCACACTTTTGTCACATTCTAAACGTTTTCATTTTTGAATAAGCTATAAAAAAGGTCATTTAGGGGGGTTATTTATGAAAAAATCTTATATTGCTCTTCTCTTTCTAGCTGTCATCGTTTCTTTTTTCTTGTACATCCTCTCTCTACTACAAGCTTTTCCTAAAATTATTGCCTTACCTCTTTTATTTGGAATCATCGTTATCACTCTCTCTTATTTCAATCATAAAAAAAGATTCAAAGGGTTTTAATTTCAAAAATCAGCTGTAAAACTATCCTTTCAGTTAGAAAAACAAAGAAATTCACCTTATTTTTTCGACAAATATCGACATTGAATTTATTCAACAAAAAAGACGAGGATACAATCTCTCGTCTTTTTTCATTACTTTTCTTCAAATAATAATGCTTCTAATTCATTTAATTTCTCTTCAAATACTTGTAGTGCCTCTTTTACTGGTTCAGGAGATGCCATATCTACTCCTGCTTTTTTCAGCACTTCAATTGGATAATCAGAGCTTCCTGCTTTTAAGAACTCGTTAATATAACGTTCTACTGCTGGTTGTCCTTCTTCTAAAATCTGTTTAGATAGAGCTGTCGCTGCACTAAATCCTGTTGCGTATTGATATACGTAATAGTTGTAGTAGAAGTGCGGAATACGAGACCATTCTAAACCAATCTCTTCGTCGATTACTAAAGCGTCACCGAAATATTTCTTATTTAAATCGTAGTAGATTTCCGTTAGCATGTCTGGCGTAACAGCATGTCCTTCTTGTACTTTCTTATGAATAATATGTTCAAACTCTGCAAACATCGTTTGACGGAATACAGTACCACGGAATCCTTCTAAATAATGATTTAATAAATATAGACGCTCTTTCTTATCTTCTGTCGTTTTTAATAAATAATCATTTAGAAGCGCTTCATTACAAGTTGATGCCACTTCTGCTACGAAGATGGAATAATCACCATATACGTGCGGTTGTGTTTTTCTTGTATAGTAACTATGCACCGAATGACCAAATTCATGAGCAAGTGTAAATAAATTATTTACATTATCATGCCAGTTCATTAAAATATACGGATTTGTTCCATATGCACCAGATGAATATGCCCCGCTTCGTTTTCCTTTATTCTCATACACATCTACCCAGCGATTTTCATATGCTTCTTTCAAAATATCAACATATTCATCACCAAGTACGTTTAAAGATTTTAATAAAAGGTCTTGCGCTTCTTCGTATTTCACATTCATTTTCACTTCTGGTACAAGTGGTGTATATAAATCATACATGTGAAGCTCATCAAGTCCTAATGCACGCTTACGAATATCGATGTAACGGTGTAATAAATGTAAGTTGTCATTTACCGTTTCAACAAGTTGATCATATACTGCTTCCGGAATATTATTATTGCTTAGTGCAGCTTGGCGAGCAGAATCATATTTACGAACACGCGCATTGAAATTATTACGTTTTACTGCTCCGCTTAACGTACTTGCGAATGTATTTTTAAATTTCCCGTACGTTTCATATACAGCTTTAAATGCATCTTCGCGAACACGGCCATCATCACTTTCTAAAAACTGAATGTAACGACCATGTGTAATTTCTATTTCTTCTCCGTCTTCACCTTTAATAGATGGGAATTTTAAATCCGCGTTATTCAACATACCAAATGTATTGCTTGATGAACTCATTACTTCAGATGCTTCCGCTAATAAAGCCTCCTCAGCTTCTGATAATACGTGCGGGCGTTGACGTGTAATTTCTTCTAATGCATGTTCATATACACTTAAATCTCTATTTTCCTTCAAGAATGTTTGCAGTGTATCTTCTGAAACCGACAAAATTTCAGGTACAATATACGCTGTGCTACTAGATACTTGTGAATATAAATTTGTTGCGCGATCATTTAATGCTTGATATACAGAGTTTGTTGTATCTTGATCGTAACGCATATGAGCATATGTATATAGCTTACCTAATCGCATTGAAATTTCGTCTTCATATTGCAATGCCTCAAGTAAATTGTCCGCAGAGTCACCAAGTTTCCCTTTAAATTCAGTTAACTTCGGTAATAGCTCTTTAATAGCTTGGAATTCTTTTTCCCATTCTGCATCTGTTTGGAAAATATCTTCTAATCGCCACGTACTTGCTTCTTCAATCTCATTGCGATCTGGTAATGTTTTCGCTTTGTTTTGTTCAGACATTCTTTAAGCCCTCCTTTAATTATCTCTACTTAAGTACAATTCGTTTTTTTCTTATGTAATTCCTTCACAATCAGTCTTTATTATATCCCCTTTTCCTTCTCTCATGTTGTACTTTGCCTCAAATAAAGATAAGGCATACGCTAAACAAGTTTCATCATATTTCATAACTTCCTCCTCTGTTTTTAACATAACGATTCCCCTTATTTTCCGGTACTTATAAGTCTCCACTTTACGTAATACACCTGTATAACATAAGAATGTCATATATTCAGTAACTGCTACTTTCCATATATGCTTTGAAAAGTACGGGAGCATACGCCTTTTCGTATACTTTTTTACATAACTACACACATATTGAAGAGAAATACACTCTCCTACTGCAAGCTCCCCTATACACTTCATATATAGAAAAGCTTGCCATATAAATGGGTTTGTTTGAAAAGCAAATCCAGAAGGGAGTGGAACACCAATTTCAGAAGGAAAGCTCGCTGGGGTACATTTAAATTGATATAAGAGGCGTAATAGTGACTTATAATTATAATTCCAAATAGGCAAAGCATTTTTTCGAAAATAGTCCTTTCGTTGCTTCCATTCTCGGTCTAATATTTCTTTTTGGAAAGGAACAGGGGAAAAGAGTAATTCAAAAGTAGTAGTTTCAGTTGGTAAATATATAGTATGTGAGAAAGAGACGCTTGTAGAAAAAGAAGTGAGAAACGCGCATTTCATAAATGCTTTTTGTTTGGAACAGAAGAAAATAAGAAATGGTTAAGGATAAGATTGTAAGGAGAAAGCCATAAGTGAGGAAAATTTCATCCAATATGCAGATTGCTTTTTCAATTGATTTCCACCAATGATCCAAATGACCTGTATACCCGCTCGCCAATACGAATAGGTTCGTTTGTACAGCTGCTCTATAGAAAGATTTGCGCATTGGTATTCAATCGCAATTTTTCTCCCTGCTCTCTCTATAAAAATATCTGGTCGTTGCTGAATCTGGGGCAGATAATGCTCTATATCTACATGAAAGTTTTGACGTTCGAACCATCTATATAACAATTCTTTACCGTGCCTATGATACATAGATTCCGCTTCATAAAAGGCAAGACATGAATCCACTTTTTTATGAGCAAAATGCCAACTTTTTTGTTTCCCTAATTTCATTTGTACTTCCTTTCCACAAGCTACACAAAAGAATCGTTCCTGTTGACGCATACGGCGCAAAAGCTCTTCATTACAATTGTAGAGTAAATGAATTTTTTCTCCGTTTTCTCTTTTAGCTATAAATATCGTAATCACATCCTTTCAGCTCTTTACATTCTACAATTTATTACAAATTCCTTTAAAAAAAGAGATGTCCCAATTTCGGACATCTCTTTTTATAATAAAGGGGATAATAACCGGTACGTTGATTCAACAATTCGTCTATGAAGACGCCTTTTATGAAAATGATCGACATGAATTTCACTTGATTCTTCTAAATCATCTTTAAAGTCTTGAACAAGTCTTTTAATGCTATCTGTATCATATAAAAAGGCATTTACTTCAAAATTCAAATGAAAACTTCTCATATCCATATTAGCTGTCCCAATTGAAGCTAAATCAGAATCGACAATGACAACTTTACTATGGAGAAAACCTTTTTCATACTCATATATCTTTACCCCTGCATCTAAAAGCTCTGGGAAGTACGATCTCGATGCGTAAAAGACAGTACGCTTATCAGGCTTACTCGGCATTAACAAACGAACATCAATACCAGCAAGCGCAGCTACCTTTAATGCGGATAAAATATCATCATCCGGAATGAAATACGGCGTTGCAATCCAAATAGATTTCCGAGCAGAAGCGATCATTGCGAAATATAAATGCTTAATCGTTTCCCACTTATTATCAGGGCCGCCTGCAACGAGCTGCACGCCTCCCCAATGATCACCCTCAACTGCTTTTGCTTGTAAATATTCAGGAGCTAGCACAGCCTCTCCAGTCATATAAAACCAATCTTGAAGGAAAATAAGCTGTAAACTTTGAACCGCTTCACCACGTAAATACAAATGCGTGTCTCGCCAAAAGCCAAAATATTTACTTTTCCCTAAATACTCATCACCGATATTTAATCCGCCTACAAACCCTTCGTTCCCATCAATCACAACAATTTTCCTATGATTTCGATAATTAATCTTATCGTTTAAAATCGGAAAGCGCACAGGAAAAAACGGAATCATTTCAACACCTGCATCGTTTAATTCTTCAATATACGATTTTGATAACTTAAAACTTCCAACCGCATCATATAAAAAACGAACAACAACGCCTTCTTTTGATTTTTGTATTAAAATATCTTTAATTTCTGTTCCTAATTTATCATCACGCACAATGTAATATTCCATATGAATGTGATGTTTTGCTCGTTTTAATCCATCTAAAATGGCCTGAAACGTTTCATCTCCATTTGTTAATGTCCTCGTTTCAGTTTGAAATGAAATATTTAAAGCGCCTAAGCGATCCGCTAAACGAAATAACAGCTCTTGATGCTTATGATTGCGTAAAATTCTTTCTTCGTAATCTTCATGCCCTTTATATTGTAAAAACGCCTGTTCATCAAGTAACGCCTTCTTTTGAAACATTCTTTTTCTCCGAAAATTTTGTCCAAATAATAAATAAGCAAAGAAGCCAAATACCGGAAAAATCCCTAACACAATTAACCATGTAAGTGTTTTAGATGGATGGCGATTTTCTAAGAAAATAACGCAACCAATTAAAAACGCAGATACTGTAAATAAAATACTAATAATACCTAAAATCGAAACATCTTTTATCCCAATCACATCTGAATAAAATGCTACATCAATAAACATACGTAACGAAACAAATAATGCGAACAATAGCAGGATAAAGAAAATCAGCTTTAACGTATTTTTCATCTCTTACCTCCTAACTAAGAAAGCTTTCCTATTCTTCATATAAAAAGCCGATTTCATACTACAGAAATCGGCCTACGTTTTAGCAGGAAAATTATTGCGAATCGTTTCAAGCGCATGCTCTTTCACAATTTGTTTTCCATACTCACTTACACGATGAATTGTTAAAGTTGATTCTTCCCCATATTCTAAAATAATACTTAAAATACGATCGATTTCTTCTTCATCATGTAGCACTTCATCGAATTCCACATATACATAATAGCGGTTCTCAAATGAATACAGCTCATCTTTTATATCTTCAAAGATAAGACGATGACTTAATGAAATGACATCTTCAAAATCATTAAATTTAATTAAAAAGCCAAACGTACCATCTTCATTAAAGTTTGTTCCTGTTTGTTCTTCTACCTCTTCGACTAACTCTTGTTGGAATAATGATTCGATGCCTTCATCTAGAGGAATATCTATAATTTTGTCTACCCCTATCGGTAGTTCCAGCTTTTGTCCGTCCTTTGAAAGCTCTGCTTTCGTGACAAGTACTTCAATCCCTTTATCGACTGCTTGCACTTGAATCCATAACGGCCCATCAATAAAGAAATCGTCATGATCACGAGCTTCGTCCATCATCTCCCAAAAGAGCTCTTCACTTCGTTCGCGATCATACCAAATTTCTTCACGATTAAATCCTCTATCCTCTATATCAATGTACGTAATAAAAAATTTCATCGTATGATCATTAATTCTTTCAATATCCAAAATACAACTCTCCCTTCCTGCTTAGAATTGTTATGAAGGGATTCCCCACTCATATGACAAATCAATAGATTCTTGTACTCTCATTTTATGATAAGATTCTCCAGAATGGAAATAAAATCGATTTATTTTACAAAAATAGTTATATGCCTATCTTTACTCGATCAACTACATAAATATATTATTATAGCGATTTCTTACTTACAAAAAATTTGGACATACATTTCCACATTCCCCCGTACACTTTAATAAAGTGAAACTTCTATTGGAAGAGATTATTTAACAACAACTTTCTTCATCACATACATACAGTTCGCTTATTAAAACATCATAAATGGAGGCAGACGAATGGACTTAGAGTTTTTAACATCCGTACTAATGATTGTCGGTATCGATGTTGTATTAGGTGGTGACAATGCAATTGTCATCGCACTAGCTAGCCGAAATTTACCTGAATCGAAACGAAATAAAGCTATTTTGATTGGTACTCTTTTAGCAATCGTACTAAGAATTGCCCTTACTATATTAGCTGTCTATTTACTCGACATTCCATTTCTACAACTGATTGGCGGGGTTTTACTTACATTAATTGCAGTCAATTTATTAACTGATAATAACAACGATCTTTCTGCTATTCAAGGAAAAACAACTTTATTCCAAGCTGTGCGGACAATTGTTTTCGCGGATCTCGTTATGGGGTTTGATAATGTTATTGCCATTGCAGGTGCAGCTCACGGGAGATTTTTACTCGTCATAATTGGCTTACTCATTTCTATCCCTATTATTATTTGGGGCAGCAAACTTATTTTAATACTTATGGAACGATTTCCATTCCTCATTTATTGCGGTGCAGCGATTCTTGCCTATACTGCAGGAAAAATGGTTACACATGAAGACAGACTTGCCACCTTTTTTCATAACAACCCAAGTTTCACTGCAAGCATTCCTTATTTGTTCATTTTCACTATTTTATGCATCGGCTTTATCGTACAACAAGTTCGATTACGCAATGTGAAACATTAAAAAAAACCTTCTACTATATAATAGGTAGAAGGTTTTCATATTATTATAATTAATTTACAAGACGTTGTGCTTCACGTAATTGGAACGTTCTTACTGTACGTGGTAAGAAACGGCGAATTTCGTCTTCGTTGTAACCAACTTGAAGGCGTTTCTCGTCAATCATAATTGGACGACGTAAAATCCCTGGATAGTCACGAATCATCTTATATAAATCTTGAAGTGGTAAAGATTCTAAGTTTACATTCAATTCTTGGAAAACTTTCGAACGAGTAGAAATAATCTCATCCGTTCCGCTTTCTGTCATACGTAAAATCTCTTTAATTTCCTCAATTGTTAATGGATCTGAGAAAATATTACGTTCTGTATAGGGAATATGATTTTCCTCTAGCCATAATTTCGCCTTTCTACAAGACGTACAGCTTGGAGAACTATATAATGTTACCATACAAAGCTCACTCTCCTTAAAGAGTACAAATTCTGTACTAAATACAGTTTTAATTTCTAACTTCAGCAATTTTTCGCGATAACTTGTCTTATTGAAAAGTACAAAAATCGCATTTCATGTAAGCAACAACTTATAATAAACAACAATTACTTTTAATAAGTAACTTCTATAATCATTATACAATAGATTTTGCAAGAAATATACAGTAAATTTCCTGCTAGTTGAGAAAACTCTTCCGTGTATTCCACTGCTATGTAACATGATTACGCTCAATTTATCTGTACTTGAACAATAACTTTCAACCCTTTCAATACTCATTTCCCCTAGATTTTTCATATAATATATAGTTATTTATCTATAATCTTCCCTATGAAAAAGAGAACGTTTTCTTACTTTTTCCTGATAAATCAATTAAGAAATGTAAGACTATACAAATGAGAATGAAAAGGAACATTTGTTCTTATTTTAACAAATATTCTCCCTCCTGTCCACACGATTTCTAAAGTAAATTATTTTTTTCTGACATTTCTTTCTTTTTTATTTTTTATCTCATACAATAAACATACAGACAGGCAAAGGGGGAGTTTGCAAATGATTGCTTTTTTTGTTGATTTTATTACGGTTGCTGCCCTCATCATCGGAATAACAGCATTGATTGGTGTCATTACAAATAGCATTGGCGAAAAGCTCTTTGGCGGAAAAGAAAAAATGAAGTTTGTTAACAAAAGTTTGGATGTACAATCCGGCTGGAATCAAGTTGGCGGAAAAGGCATTTATAAGAAACGCACGTATTAAAAAAAGCAGGTGGTTAGCCTGCTTTTTTTATTTCCCTACGGATGCCCATTTGAAGCTCACATCAGGGCCATATTTATGGTTGTACATATCTTTAATTGTTTCTCTTTGTAAGTATGCTCTACCACGTTGGTATACTGGAACAATCGCAGCGTCATCAAGTAACATTTTTTCTGCCTCAAGTAAGTTTTTCCAGCGAGCATTTACATCGCTTCCATCTTTTTTCGCTTTCATAATGATTTCATCGTATTTCGGATTAGAGTACTTCATCTTATTTTGTGACCCATCTGTTACAAACATATCAAGATATGTGATCGGATCTGGGAAGTCTGCCCCCCATCCAGAGAATGACATGACATAATCACCCGCATCTTCTAATTTCAACTTTTGTGCGAATGGTTGTTGTTTAATTTTCACTGTTAAGCCTGGTAAATTCTTTTCCAGTTCACCTTTTAAATATTCACCAGTTTTCTTAGATAATTCAACATCTTCATTTAATAACTCTAATTCAATTTCATTTTTTCCAAGCTCTTTTGTACCAGCTTCCCAATATTTTTTTGCTTCTTTCACATTTGGTTTTACAATATCACCATTTTCAGCACGGAAATCCTTTTTATCCGGACCTTTAATGAAGTTATCAGGAATTAATCCTGTTGCTGGCTTAGAACCGTTATTTAATAATGTATCAACGAACGGCTTACGATCAAAAGCAAGGGAAATTGCTTTACGAATATTTTTATTTGCTAAAGCTGGATCTTTTTGATTTAAGCGTAGGAAAAATACAGATGTCTCTTCTACTGTTTTGAAATCTGGTTTTCCTTTATATTTATCGATGAACTCTGCTAATAACGTCGCTCGATCGATTGCATTTGTTTCATATAAGTTAATTGGCGTAGATGTATCTTTTACAATATTAAAGTTTACTTCTTCAAGCTTCACTTCTTTATTGTCCCAATATGATGAGCTCTTTGTCATTTTAAAACTGCGTTCATGTTGCCAATCACTTAATGTAAATGGTCCGTTGTAAAGCGTTGTGTTCGCTTCCAAACCAAACTTCGCACCTTGCTCTTTCACAAATTTCTCATTTACAGGATAAAAGATTGGATATACCATTAAATCTACAAGATATGGAATAGAATTGTCTAATTCTACTTCTAATGTGTAATCATCAATTGCTTTTACACCTAATTGATCAGGACTCATCTCTTTTTTATTAATTTTCTCTGCATTTTTTATATCATACATAATGTATGCTGATTTCGCAGCTGTGTCTGGGTTGATTGCTCTTTGCCATGCGTATACAAAATCTTTCGCCGTTAAAGGCTCACCGTTTGACCATTTCGCGTCTTCACGTAATTTAAATGTATATTTTTTACCGTCTTCTGACTTTTTAAATTCTTTTGCTACACCTGGAACTAACTTATCATCTTTTCCAAGGCGGTATAGACCTTCCATCGTGTTGTTCATTACTTTTGAAGAAACTGCGTCAGCTGATAATGCTGGGTCCATCGTTGGAATTTCTTGTGTTTCAATTAAATTAAGAACTTGCTTCGCACCGCTTTTCCCGCTATCCCCTTTTGCGTTTGCTTGCGGTTCATCTTTTTGGTAGCTACATGCCCCTAATATCATGCTCATTGCTACTGTTGATACTACAAAAACTGGTATCTTTTTTTTCATACTTCCACCCTCCAAAAAATGTTAGCCCTTTCATTTTCAAACAGAAAGAAATATATATATGTTCTAATAATTCATATTATACACACAAATATATTTTTTGTATATTTATATTTCTATTTCATTAAAATTTTGTGTTAAAAAATATATCTTTGTAAACGTTTTATATTGTCTATTTTCCTTACTAAAGTGCCAAAAATAATTATTTTTATATTTTTCTAAATTATCAGAGAAAAATAAATTTTATATTTTATGTATAATTATCCCACCCTTTTCAACATAAAATAGCAGGCCCTTCATATTAAAAATATATAGGCTAAAATGAGTGCAAAGGATAAGAAAGTATGTTACGATACATTTTGCTAAAAATAGATATCGGTAAAGAGGGGACGGACATGACAGCAATTCAGGCAAAAAATGGGCCGACAGAGAAATTAAGTTTATTCTTATTAACATGGCCTATTTTTCTAGAAGTTTTTCTTTTTATGTTGATGGGGATCGCTGATACTTTCATGTTAAGTGCATTATCAGACGATGCTGTATCTGGGGTTGGTGCAGCGAATCAATATCTCCATATTGCGATTTTGGTATTAGAAGTCATCGGGAACGGCGCTGCTATCGTTGTATCTCAATACCTCGGTTCCAGACGCTTTATGGAAGCATCTAAAATATCAGCATTAGCCGTCACATTAAATTTAATAGTTGGGCTCGTTATAAGCGCTGGTTTTCTTTTATTTTCGAAACATATGATGCTCGCAATGAACTTACAAGGCGATGTACTAACGTATGCGCAAAACTACTTATCTATCGTCGGAGGGGCAATCTTCCTGCAAGCTATCATTAACTCATTAGCCGCAATTATCCGTGTACACGGTTTTACAAAGCAAGCGATGTTTATTTCACTCGGAATGAATATTATTCATATCGCTGGAAACTACGTACTCATTTTCGGGAAATTTGGTTTCCCTGAGCTCGGTGTACAAGGGGCTGCAATTTCTTCCGCTATCAGTCGATTGATCGCACTTATTGTTTTCTTCTGGTTACTATATCGCGTTATGGAATATCGTGTGAAATTACAATATTACTTCACTTTATCCAAAGAATACATTGGAAAAATTTTAAAAATCGGCATTCCATCTGCATTTGAACAAGTGATGTATCAAGCTTGTCAAATCGTCTTCCTTTATTACGCAACGTACTTAGGAACGGAATCATTAGCTGCTAGACAATACGCTACTAACATTTCCATGTTCACTTATTTATTTGCAATTGCGATTGGTATGGGAACAGCCATTATTATTGGCCGCCTTGTTGGTGGTGGCGAAAAGGATGAAGCATACGAACGTTTGTGGAAAAGTGTAAAATGGGCGATTGGTGTAACTTTATGTATGGTCGCTCTCGTTATTACATTCCGTACACAATTAATGGGACTGTTTACAGATAATCCGCACATTATCGGGTTAGGCGCAAGTGTTCTTTTACTAAGTGTACTACTTGAAACGGGACGTACGATGAACATCGTCATCATTAATTCGCTTCGTGCAGCTGGTGATGCAAAATATCCTGTTTTAATCGGTGCATTTTCTATGGTGTTAATGAGTTTACCACTAGGTTACTTTTTCGCCTTTCATTTAGATATGGGGCTCGTGGGTATTTGGCTAGCGATCGCCATCGACGAATGGACACGTGCCATTATTATGTTCTTCCGCTGGAAAAGTAGAGCTTGGGAACGTTACGCACTAGTTAAACCTGAAGAACAAGAAGAGAGTATTTCTGTTCAAGTTTAGTAATTTTATATAGTAGAAAAAAGAGCCCTCCTTCCGCAATGGAAGAATGGCTCTTTTTTTATTGATAGATTTCTTTATATTTCTTATACTCTGCTTCAGAACATAGTACGAAATGTCCTGGACGAATTTCACGCATTGTTGGCACTTCGCTACCGTAATCATGCTGCGATGGATCGTATACGATACGTTTACGATTACGCTCATAATCTGGATCTGGTAGCGGAATTGCTGATAATAGTGATTTCGTATATGGATGAACTGGATTCGCATATAACTCTTCACTTGTTGTCAGTTCTACAATTTGACCACGGTACATTACGCCGATGCGGTCACTAATGTATTTTACCATCGATAAATCATGGGCAATGAATAAGTATGTTAAGCCTTTTTCTTTTTGTAACTTTTTCAGTAAGTTTACAACTTGCGCCTGAATCGATACGTCAAGTGCTGAGATCGGCTCATCGGCAATGATAAATTCTGGTTCTACAGCAAGCGCTCGAGCGATACCGATACGCTGACGTTGTCCACCTGAGAATTCGTGTGGGAAACGGTTTGCGTGCTCTTTATTTAAACCAACTGTGTTTAGTAGTTCATGAACACGGTCCATGCGCTCTTTTTTACTTTTCGCTAATCCGTGAATATCAATACCTTCTGCGATAATATCCCCTACTGTCATACGAGGATTTAGTGATGCGTATGGATCTTGGAAAATCATTTGCATTTTACGGTTGAATTTCTTCAATTCTGTGCGTGATTTCTTACCATGTACGTTTTCACCATCGAATAATACTTCACCAGCAGTTGCATCATATAAACGAATAATCGTTCTTCCAGTTGTTGATTTACCACAACCTGATTCTCCTACAAGACCAAATGTTTCTCCGCGGTAAATATCAAATGAAATATCATTAACCGCTTTGACAACACCACCACTCACGTCGAAGTGCTGCTTTACATTTTTTACTTCAATTAATTTCTCACGTTGTTTAGTCATGTTGTTCACCTGCTTTCATTTGAAGAATACGTTTTTCAACAACTGCCGGCGGTTTTACTTCTGGAGCTTGCTCGTGAAGTAACCAAGTTGCCGCATAGTGTGTATCACTTACTTTAAATAAAGGCGGTTCCATTTCAAAATCAATTTTCAGCGCCTGTGGGTTACGTGGTGCAAAAGCATCACCCTTTGGCGGCTTCAATAAATCCGGAGGCGTTCCAGGAATTGCGTATAACTCTTCCTCTGAACCATCTAAACTTGGCATAGATGCGATTAAGCCCCAAGTATATGGATGTTTCGGATTATAGAAAATTTCATCTACAGTTCCAATTTCAACAACTTTACCAGCATACATAACTGCCACTCGGTCAGCAACGTTTGCTACTACACCTAAGTCATGCGTAATGAAAATAATTGCCGCTTCTGTTTTTTGCTGAATGTCTTTCATAAGTTCTAAAATTTGTGCCTGAATCGTAACGTCTAGCGCTGTTGTCGGCTCATCGGCAATTAATAATTTCGGGTTACAAGCTAACGCCATCGCAATAACTACACGCTGTCTCATACCACCTGAGAATTGGTGAGGATATTGTTTTAAACGTGCTTCTGGATTTGGAATACCTACAAGGTCGATTAATTCTAACGCAACTTTACGTGCGTCTCCTCTACTCATCCCTTGGTGTTTAATAAGACCTTCCATAATTTGATTCCCAATTGTCATCGTTGGATTTAATGATGTCATTGGATCTTGGAAAATCATCGCGATATCTTTACCACGAACTTGCTGCATTTCTTTTTCCGTTAATTTCGTTAAATCACGACCGTCAAATACAATCTCTCCATTTTTAATACGGCCTGGAGGATTTGGGATTAACCCCATTAGCGCTTTAGAAGTAACTGATTTCCCAGAACCAGACTCTCCTACAATCGCTAATGTTTCCCCTTTTTTCAAATCAAAAGTAACTCCGCGCACTGCTTGTACTTCACCTGCATGTGTATCAAAGGAGACTTGTAAATCTTTTACCTCTAACAATGTTTTCATTTTTACTTCTCCCTCCTCATTTACTTACGCATTTTTGGATCTAACGCATCGCGTAATCCATCTGCCATTAAGTTGAATGCTAGAATTAACATACTGATGACAACCGCAGGGATGAACATCATGTGTGGATACGTTTGAATAGATTTATAACCATCATTTACAAGAGAACCAAGTGACGCGAATGGTGGCTGAATTCCTAAACCAATGAAACTTAAGAACGCTTCACCAAACACCGCTGATGGAATTGTGAACATTGTCATTACGATAATAGGTCCCATTACGTTTGGAATTAAATGTTTCACAATTAATTGTGTATTTGTTGCACCTAATGTACGAGATGCTAATACATATTCTTGGTTTTTTAACTTTAGGATTTGTCCACGAACAATCCGCGACATCCCTATCCAACCCGTAATCGCCATCGCGAGTGTAATTGACCAAATACCAGATCCCATAATGATTACCATTAAAATAACGATGATTAAGTATGGAATACCGTTAATAATCTCCATAATACGTTGCATAATATTATCTACTCTACCGCCGTAGAATGCTGAAATACCTCCGTATGCAACCCCAATTACTAAGTCAATTGCTGCTGCTAAAAGAGCGATATATAATGATACGCGTGTACCTTCCCATGTTCTTGTCCATAAGTCACGGCCAAGATCATCTGTACCAAACCAGAAGTACTCTTTAATATCACGTTTTTCATATTGGTCAACACCATATTGATCTGTACCGTCAAATGGTAACCAATGAACATTTTCAATAACTGGAATTTTTGGTGGTAATTTCGCACGACCTAAATCTTGCTCTTTATACGAGTGTTTACTTACCATCGGTCCAAAAATCGCTAATAGCGCAATGATTACTAATAATACAAGGCCAAGCATCGCACCTTTATGTTGGAACAAACGTCTTCTTACATCTTGCCAAAACGTTAAGCTTGGACGGGCAATGACTTCATTATCAACATTATTTTGATTGGCTTGTTGAAATAAATCTGGAGATAATTTTTGTACATCTTTCATCATTTTTTCCCTCCCGCTAAACGAATACGAGGATCAATAATTCCGTATAAAATATCGACAATGAAAATAACTAAAATGAAGATTGCACTATAGAAAATCGTAGTTCCCATAATAACTGTATAGTCATTTAAAGTAATCGATTTAACGAATTGTTCCCCAAGTCCTGGTACAGCATAAATTTGCTCGATAACAAGTGTTCCTGTAATTAATGCCGCAACCATTGGTCCTAAAATTGTTACAACTGGAATTAACGCGTTACGAAGTGCGTGTTTTACAATGATAACGCCTTGACTAATTCCTTTTGCTTTCGCTGTTAAAATATAGTCTGACTGCATAACTTCAATTAATTCTGCACGAGAGAAACGTGCGATTGTTGCGATAACTCCCATCGATAATGCAATTGTAGGCATTACAGTAAACTCTGGTCCTTTCCAGAATGCTACCGGGAACCAACCAAGTTTTACCCCTACGAAATATTGTAGTAATGCGGCGAATACGAATGATGGTACCGACATTCCGAGTACCGAAATAACTGTTGCACTATAATCCACCCACGTATTATTACGAAGTGCGGCAACAATACCTAAAATTAAACCGATAAATGTCCCTAATATAATCGCTTGTAAACCTAATTGGGCTGATGGTCCAATACGATCCACAATCATGTCTGTTACTGGGCGGTTATCATATTGGAATGATACCCCTAAATCACCTTTTGCTAAGTTACCTAAGTAACGTGCGTATTGAACTGGTACCGGATCATTTAATCCGTATTTTTCAAGAATGATTTCTTTTTGTGCCGGTGATAGCTTCTCCTGGTTTTTAAGCGGAGAACCCGGAAGTAATTTCATCAAAAAGAAAGTCAGTGTAGTAATTAAAAATAATGTCAAAGCCATGTACACGAAACGTTTTAATACATAACGTCCCATAGTCAAGCACCTCCCCGTTTTTCTCAAAAGCAATAAGATAGTTTAAAATATTCTTACTTTTATTTTTTTAAAATAAGAGCATATGCCCATCATAGGCATATACCCTTGTAAACGATGGAAAAAAAAGATTATTTTTGTTCAACAGATGCCCATTTGTAAGTTAATTTACCACCATAGTTAATTGGGATAATATCTTTTACGGCACCTTTTACTACATACGCTGAACCTTTTTGGAAGATTGGAGTGATAACTGCATCTTCTTTAATTAACATCTTCTCTACTTCTAGAAGGTTGTTCCAGCGAGCTTGTAAATCTTTTGTATCTGTTTTAGCTTTTAGGATTAACTCATCATACTTCTGATTAGAATACCCTGTTTTATTTTGAGAACCATTCGTAACAAACATATCTAAATATGAGATTGGATCTGGGAAATCTGGTCCCCAAATACCAAACGCAATATCATATTGCTGAGAATCTTCTAATTTATTTTTTTGTGCGAATGGTTGCTGTTTAATTTTAATTGATAAACCTGGTAAGTTCTTTTCTATCTCACCTTTTAAGAATTCACCAACTTTTTTAGCATCTTCATTATCAAAGTTTAAGAATTCTAGTTCGATTTTATCAGTTCCAAGCTCTTTCTTCGCTGTTTCCCAAAGCTTTTTCGCTTCTTTTGGATTTGTTTCAACTAGCTTTCCATTTTCAGCTCGGAAATCTTTTTTATTCGGACCTTCAGCGAAATCTTTTCCAACAAATCCGTAAGCTCCAATTGCACCGTTATTTAAAATAACTTTCGCAATGTTATCACGGTCAAAGGACATTGAAATTGCTTTTCTTAAGTTTTTATTACTTAAGTACTGATTACTTTGATTAAATCTTAAGTAAGCAACCCCTGCTTCTTTTCTTGTTTGGAACTCTGGGCTTTGTCTAAACTTATCAACAAATTCAGACGTTAAAGCCGCACGATCAATCGCGTTTGTCTCATATAAATTTACATCAGTTGCTGTATTTTTTACAATATTAAAGTTGATTTCTTCGATTTTAACCGTTTTATTATCCCAATATGAAGGATTCTTCTTGAATTGGAAACTTTGTTCATGTTTCCAATCACTCATAACGAATGGACCGTTATATAATGTTGTATTTGCCTCTAAACCAAACTTATCACCTTGTGCTTTTACAAAGTTTTCATTTAGCGGGTAAAATACTGGATAAACTGTTAAATCGATAAAGTAAGGAACGGGATTGTCTAATTCCACTTCTAATGTATAATCATCAATCGCTTTTACACCTAATTGGTCAGCAGGTAATTCTTTTTTATGAATTTTCTCTGCATTTTTAATATCGAACATAATGTACGAATACGTTGCTTTTGTATCTGGATTTACGGCTCTTTTCCATGAATACACAAAGTCTTTAGCTGTTACAGGTTCCCCATTTGACCATTTCGCATCTTTTCTTAATTTAAATATGTATTTCTTCCCATCATCTAGCTTTTCGACATCTTCTGCAACGCCAGGCATTCTCTTTTGATCTTTGCCAATACGATATAAACCTTCCATCGTATTATTTAATGCTGTAGAAGATGAAGAGTCAGATGCTAATGATGCATCCATTGACGGAATTTCAGATAACTCTGTTAAATTAAGAATCTGTTTTCCGTTACTACTACTCGTAGCGTTCTCTTTCCCTTTTGCTTTTGCATCATCTTTTTGGTAGCTACACGCGCCAAGCAACATACTTGCAGTTAAAGTTGATGCAAGTAATAACGGTATCTTTTTCTTCATGTTGTGTTGCCTCCCCTAATTGCACTTCCTGTACCCTCACTTGTTAAAAAGTAGAATTGAAAGAATAATCTCCAAGTTTCTACAATTTTCATTATACATATAATACGACGATTGTGAATATAGTTTTTTGTTTTTTTGTTAAAATTTTTAATAAAATGTTTATATTTTTAATTTTTCGTAAAGGGATACGTTAACATTGCTACCATCATCTTAAAATCAGACCTTTAATTGTGTATAATTTTCAAAAAATTATTTCTAGTACTTATTATAGCTTTTATAGTATAATAATTCTAGTAATATTTTGACGGAGGGGAATATTTTGAATAAAGTTTTTTTTCATACTTGTATACTAATTTTTATAGCGATGATTGCTTCTAGTATTGGTGCATTCCTCATTTCATCTCAATTTTTGTTGAACTTTGTCAACATCTCGTTTTATATCGCGCTATTTTTTATTCTGATAGGTGGTTTTTTATTCATATTTCAAAATGGATTTTTCAATGTAACTCTTTACGCTTTCCAGAGAGTATTTGGCACGAACAAAAAGATTGACTCTTTAATTGAAGAAGTCGAGGAACCTACAGATAAGAAAGAACGTATTTATAAAACATATTCATTCAAATGGACATATCCAATTTGTATTACAGGTATCGTTCTTGGGTTGTTCTCGACCCTCATTAGCTTTACTATTTTGATGTAGTTTGCAAACACTATCCCATATGATATAATAATCAGCAAAACATTTTGTTATAAAACTTTAGTTCTTTCATATTAAAAGAGCTCAAGTAACAATAAATAAATTTATATGTATGCGATGATAAAGAAGAGTACATATTGATGCAATTTCAGAGAGCTTGTGGTCGGTGTGAACAAGTAATTGTACAGTATGGAATGGGCTTTTGAGCACCAAACCGAACCGAAAGTAGTAGGCCTTGGCGTTATATCCAGACGTTACTATGGATTAGAGAGATTTCACAGTAGTGAAATAATTAGGGTGGTACCGCGGTCCATTCGTCCCTATAGTTTTTTGGGATGAATGGGCTTTTTTGTTTGCCTTCTCTTCCCTATCACGCATTCAAATTTAGGAGGAAATAATTATGTCAGTTATCTTTTCTGGTATTCAGCCAAGCGGAACGATTACACTTGGAAACTATTTAGGGGCTATGAAGCAATTTACAGAGCTTCAAAACGAACACGATTGCTATTTCTGTATTGTAAACCAACATGCCATTACAGTACCTCAAGATCCTATACAACTTCGCAAAAACATTCGTAGTCTTGCTGCACTTTATGTAGCATGCGGCATCGATCCTGAAAAAGCTACTTTATTTGTACAATCAGAAGTACCTGCACACGCTCAACTAGGATGGATCATGCAATCTGTTGCTTACGTTGGAGAATTAGAGCGTATGACACAATATAAAGATAAAGCTTCAGGTAGAGATTCAGTTCCAGCTGGATTACTTACGTATCCACCATTAATGGCTGCTGATATTTTACTTTATAACACAGAAATCGTACCTGTTGGTGATGACCAAAAACAACATATGGAATTAACACGTGATCTAGCAGAGCGTTTCAACAAACGCTTCCGTGAAGTGTTCATAGTTCCTGAAATTCGTATTCCAAAAGTAGGAGCTCGCGTTATGTCATTAACCGAACCTACGAAAAAAATGAGTAAATCTGATCCGAATCCAAAATCAATGATCAGTATGCTTGATGAACCAAAAACAATTGAAAAGAAAATTAAAAGTGCTGTAACAGATTCAGAAGGTATCGTGAAATTCGATAAAGAAAATAAACCTGGAATCTCTAACCTATTAACAATTTACTCTTCATTCTCAGGAAAAACAGTTGAAGAGATAGAAGCAATGTACGAAGGAAAAGGATACGGCGACTTCAAAGGCGACTTAGCACAAGTAGTCGTAGAAGCAATTCGCCCAATCCAAGACAAATATAACGAACTAATCAGCTCCCCAGAACTAGACGAAATTCTAGACAAAGGTGCCGAAAAAGCAAACCGCGTTGCATTCAAACAACTACGCAAAGTAGAAAACGCAATGGGACTAAGCAGAAAACGTAGGTAACATAAAAAGCGGAGGCGACTGCTTAGCCCTGACGGCTAAAGTTCTTTCCCACAGAAGGTGCTTTTTACCTTCTCGTGGGGAAGGTTCTTAGACGCGAAGGGCTAGGAGCCGGAGCTAAATTACATATAAAGTGGAAGCGGCTCGTTTAGAATGTGAGGGGGATGGAGCTCCTGACGTAAAGGCGCTTTTTGCCTCGCAGGAAGGCGCGAAGCCACCGAACATTCTTGCCGCTGGAGCTGGATTTCACCAAATTAAAAAACCGCCAATTGGCGGTTTTTTAATTTACCTTTTGCTCATTTTCCATTTCCCATAACTTTTCAAAAAACGGCTGTCCTTTTACAAGGCGCTCGCATAATTGTTCGTGCTTCTCAGACCAGCCTGATTTCGCTTCATCATATAGTCTTGCCCAAATATCTTCAAATTCCATATGTTGGACCGTTCCATATGCTGACGGATCCCACTCTGTGTACCAATAGCGAATTTCCGCTGTATTTTTCGTTGTATGTAATTGATCTAACGCCATAAATAATAATTGTTTTAGTTGTCTTTCTTTACGAGTCAAGCCATTCATAATGAAAGGCGATGGTGATAAAATGTGGTGTTCTTTTTCTGTTTCTTCTACTTGGAACTCATACTTTTCTGCTTGTACGTTTTCTACCATCTCATATACCATCTGCTCTTGCCGTGGTATAAGTCTGCTTTTACGAATAGGTACATTGTAACCAATTGTATCAATCGCAATAATTCCTTTTCCATCTGTAACAACAAAGCAATACTCTTGCTGCAAACGTTCATGATTTTTACGAATATAAGCCTTATGATGTACGTCTTCCAACAATTTTTGCGGAAGCTCTAACAATTCGTCCTCGATGTAATGATATAATGTGGCATCTACTTTTAATAATGGCACTTGATCTAATAGCTCAATCGTATCATCTTTCCGCCATTCGTAAAAATGACAAACGTTATACCCATTCTCTTCACCTTCAAACCAATTTACCCATACATCATGTAGATATAACATTCACTACCCCTCACTTCACTACTGTTTGTATCAATCATTATGTTCAATTTTTCTTAACTTTATTCCACCTAAGGAAATATATTCTAATTATTATTTTTTCTTCTATTAATACTAAAAAAACAGGAAATAGAGCTCCTGTTTTTTTATATATGAAATGTATTTGCTTTATTCAATATTTCTTTTGCATCTATAGATAATAAAGAAAGTGTATCTTCTCCTTCCAATGTTACACAATCTTTGACAATATGAAATCCAAGCGCATAGCCAAGCATCTTTGGATAAGAGTGAAATCCATTTAATAAGATGTCGTGCTCCCTTGTTCCTCGTTTTATACTTATTCTTTCATGTACAACATTTTTCCAATAATAAATAGCCTCTTCTTTTGAAAGATACATCGTCCACGGTGCATTGTTTTTTTCTGAATATCTTTCCGTTACCGCTTGCTCAGCTAGCCCTTCCATAATCATCGTATCAAGTAATGTATATTCTGTTTCTTTCGTCTCAATTTGATGTAACCTGCATATGTGATGATATTCATGCGCCAATAACACCTTTAATTCTTCCACCGAATTCCGTCCACATACAAATAAGAAAATAACATGACGCATAGATAATCCAGCCCTACCGTTATACTCTTCTTGTACAGTTCGATTATAGGAATCTGATAATAAAATAAAGACAGGGACATCCGGACCTTTCAACCAATTTTTCAATTTATCATACTCCAAGCTCAACTCTTTCCAAATTTCCTTTTCCTCTAATTCTTTAATTTCCTTTTCCCCATGCATGACCGGACGATACATCCCTTTTGAAATTAAAAAGCGATACAACCTTTCTTTTGGCAACGGAATATACTTCGTAAATTTCTCACAAAGTTTTTCTGGCCGTCCATAATATAAATGTAGCCATTCAGCTGTTTCAATAACCCCCATCTTTATCCCTCCTTTTTTCTTATGTATATGCTACAAGAGAAAAAGACGTAAAAATAAATAAGGAGTTTTTTCGTAATATGCTACGAAAAAACTCCTTATTTCATCTATTATTTATACGATTTAAATACTAATACTGCGTTATGACCACCGAATCCTAGTGAGTTACTTAATACTGCATTTACTTCTTGTTGTCTCGCTTGATTCGGTACGTAATCTAAGTCACATTCTGGATCTGGTGTTTCATAGTTAATTGTTGGAGGGATTACTCCGTCTGTAATTGATTTAATTGAGAAGATCGCTTCAACAGCACCAGCTGCTCCTAATAAGTGACCTGTCATTGATTTCGTTGAGCTAATTGCTACTTTGTACGCGTGCTCACCGAACGTTTCTTTAATTGCCATCGTTTCATACTTTTCATTCGCATCCGTACTTGTACCGTGCGCATTAATGTAATCAATATCTTCTGGCTGTAGACCTGCATCTGCTAAAGCTTGACGCATTGCACGCACGCCGCCTTCACCACCAGGAGCCGGCATTGTAATATGGAATGCATCACCAGTTGCACCGTAACCAGCGATTTCCGCATAAATGTGAGCACCACGAGCTAATGCGTGCTCTAATTCTTCAAGAATTAAAATACCTGAACCTTCACCCATTACGAAACCGCTACGGTTTTTATCAAATGGACGGCAAGCCGTTGCTGGGTCTTCATTAAATGTTAATGCTTTCGCTGAGCTAAATCCTGCGAATGCCATACTTGTTAACGGCGCTTCAGCTCCGCCTGTTATCATTGCATCAGCATCACCACGCTGAATTGCTTTAAATGCATCACCAATTGAGTTTGCACCAGATGCACAAGCCGTTACAGAGCAAGTGTTAATTCCT
This sequence comes from Bacillus cereus group sp. BfR-BA-01382, assembly GCF_022663475.1. NCBI lineage: Bacteria > Bacillati > Bacillota > Bacilli > Caryophanales > Bacillaceae > Bacillus > Bacillus cereus group sp. BfR-BA-01382. The sequence continues at coordinate 98,271 of NZ_JAKUFQ010000004.1, read as the reverse complement.
TTCGCTCCTGTTGCGATTGATACTTGACCTGCTGCCATATCTGGGATCATCATCGGCACGAAGAATGGGCTCACACGGCGCGGACCTTTCTCAGTAAAAATCTTAAATTGTTCTTCGTATGTCTCCATACCGCCAATACCAGATCCAATCCATACACCAATTCGAGGTCCGTTTTCTTCTGTAATTTCAAGCTTTGCATCTGCAACTGCCATTTTCGCTGCTGCTACTGCATATTGTGTAAAGCGATCCATACGGCGCGCTTCTTTTTTATCAATATATTTCTCGACTTCAAAGTCGTTAATTTCTGCTGCTACTTTTGCTGGAAATAGTTCCGGATCAATTCTTGTAAGTCGTCCGATTCCAGATACACCTTTTTTAATGTTTTCCCACGCTGTTTCAACATCTGTACCGATCGGTGTAACAGCTCCTAGCCCTGTAATTACGACCCTCTTTTTTTCCATACAAAATACACTCCTTTTTTTCTCTCAGTCCTTATTTACCCCAACGAAGAGCAACTGCTCCCCATGTTAATCCGCCGCCAAAACCAACAAGTATAATTAAATCACCATCTTGAATACGTCCATTTTGCAATTCCTCTACCATTGCAATTGGAATTGAAGAAGCTGATGTATTACCAAACTTTTCAATTGTCATACTCATTTTTTCTTGTGGTAAATTTAATCTCTCTCTTGCAGATTCCATAATACGAATGTTCGCTTGATGCGGTACTAAGAAATCCACATCCTCTTTCGTAAGACCAGCTTTATCCAGCACGCGAAGACAAGATTCACCAAGTTGACGAACGGCAAATTTAAACACTTCTCTGCCATTCATCATAACATACTCGTCTTGATAAAGATGCTTACCGCCACTTCCGTCTGCTCCTAATTCGAAAGATAGAACGCCTCTTCCTTCTGAAACAGCTCCCATTACGATAGCACCGGCTCCGTCTCCAAATAGTACCGCTGTATTTCGATCATTCCAGTCTACAATTTTAGATAGTTTATCACTACCAACTACTAATACATTTTTATAAGTTCCCGTTTGAATAAATTGCTGCGCTGTAATCATTCCGTACATAAAACCAGCACATGCTGCACCTACATCCATTGCAGCTGCATGTTTCGCTCCAATCGCTTCTTGAATGACACAAGCTACTGCTGGAAACGCACGATCTGGTGTTACTGTCGCCACCAAAATAAGATCGATATCTTCTCCGCTAACCCCTGCATCTTCAAGTGCTTTTTTAGCAGCCTCTACGGCCATATACGAAGTATCTATTGTATCATCGGCAATGCGTCTTTCGGCAATTCCCGTTCTCGTACGAATCCATTCATCGGATGTATCCATTATCTTCTCTAAATCGTGATTTGTGACTACTTTTTCCGGCACATATCTTCCGATCCCTAAAATGCCCACGTTCACATCGCAGCCCTCCGTTTTATATCAATTATTATGACTTGGTACTAATTTTAAAACATAAATGTATTTTTGTCTAGAATATATTTCAGCTAAAACATAAAGCTAGGCATTATTCACTTTATTGTTTATTAAAAGAAACAGAAACATACCTTCCCTGTTTCTTTTGAAATATAAAAAGGCTCGAACCGCTTCTCTCGACGGTTCGAGCCTCTTTCTCCTCAAAAAGAAAGGGTTTTATTGTTGATCTGCTTTCCCAAGCTCATATGCTTCGTTCATAACTTTCATCAATAACTCTAATACTGGTTGTGCTTTCTCCATATCAAGCGCAATTCCATTATCATCTAAAATGGCCTTTGCTTCTGGTAAATGCTTCATTGCGATTTGTAAAAACTGCATGCTTTTTTCGTTCATATTATACTCTTCCTCTCCATTAAAACTTTCACATACAATAGTGTAACACGCGTGCTACCCTTCGTATAACTCTTTATATTTTTTCATGTGTGCCAGTTGCTTATTTAAACCGTATTCTAACGGAGTATTTCTTTTTATCGAAATTACCTCGATAGCCTCATCTCTTACTTCGTTATTATTTTTATTTACTTTATCATCCGCGCGTAAAAGGTTCATACCTTTTTTCCATAATGACTTTTTACCACTAAGCAAATTGTATATACCGAGATGCTGCTCGTTCATTCCATTTTCCCATAAGTATTCACATACATCTTCCACGTACAGTAGATCACTTCCGTTTTCCTCACTCGCATAATAGCACTCTTTCTCATCCAGTTCTGATAAAATGAGCTGATGATACATCATAAAAGACGGTTGCCACGGTCCATATAATGTAGGAACTCGAAATACACTATATTGTAAATCCCCTTTTTTCAATCCTTCTTCTACTTTCAAAAATATGCGCTTATTTTCCGATTCATCTGTACTACCTACTTCAATAGAAGAAATTAAATTTAACTTCAATTTTTGTTCTTCACACATTCTTATAATTCGCTTTAAATATTGTAATATGACTCTTTCATTCCGAAATCCACATTGCTGATTTGGCTCATATAAGCAAAAGTAAACAGTATCGAATCTCTCTTCCTCTACTAATCTCCATCCATCTTCATCTCTTATCGAATAATACGTAAATAACGCATTTCGCCCAATTAACAATAACTTCTCTTCATTAATTTTGGTCATACTATTGAATTCATCAAAATCAAGACCATACACTTCTACTTCTTCTGCGATCATTTTATTCACAAGGTGATAACCTACAAACGTAAGTGCACCTATTATCAGCACGCGTTCCATACCACCAACCCTTTCTCCTTGAAACAAATAGCTCCTCATTTATGTATATGGGAGCTTCACAATTCTTCTTCATATTTTTTAAAGAAATCAGTCGTTTGCCTAACCATTTTATATTTCACATCTTGCAGATGGAACAAGACAGAAGTATCGCATTGATTTAATTGCCTCATTTTCTCATATTTACGCAACTGTTGTTTTCTTCCTCTTTTTTCTTGTGTTGATACGAAAACTTTGACAGGTACACAAGATGGCAGAAGCGTAAATGATTTCTTATTTATTTTTAAATCTAACTCTTCTTCTTTGGCATCATACGCCAAACTTAATTCCTTCACTAATCTTTTGTAAAAAAACTTATGCTCTTTCTCAAATTCCACATATTCTGGTAAATCTAAACATGGATTCAACATAATGACAGAACGAATACATTCAGGGTATTTGTTCATCATTTCAAGTGCTACAAGCGCACCCATACCATCTGCCATTATGTGCATTTTCGCATTTAACGTCTCTTTTCTCAAAACAACATCATATAAACGTTTTGCTAGACGAACAGATTGGTCGTTTCCCCAGTGCCTTCCGTATAAATTAGAAGAAAAGACTGTGTAGCCTTCCTCAATAAGGCCATGTAAAAAATAAGATCTTCCCGCATGCTGTGTCCATAAACTTGTACCATTCTCAATAAAGTAGTTGTAATCACCGAGGAGCATAACCGAAAATCCATTTGGCTTCTCCGGTAAATAAATGACACATGGTTCTTTTTCTAAGTAAAAAAAACGTTCCGTAATACTCATTTTTCCCCCGCCTTATTTTCTAAACATATAAAACCACTCTTTTATAATGTATGAACGGAATGCAAATTTGCGTTGAAAAATCTACAAATATTTTTCTATATTCTTTTTTCAATTGTGTTACAATAAGGACAGATTGAACGAATAGAGGTGTAAAATATGCGTTTCATTTGGGCATTAATTTGGTCGTTCTTACTTGTACATATGATGAGCTATGTAATCGGCTCTATGACTGGCGGTACATACGACTTTAACCAAGCGTCTATTTTCTCAGTTGTTCTTGCTGTATTAGTACTAGCGATTTCAGCTGCAATTCCAAACGAGCCAGTAGAACAACACTAAAAAAAGAGTCCGGATTTTATCCGAACTCTTTTTTATTTTTATTTCACATGAACAACTAATTCGTTATTTTCTACATCGACAACTACGTGACTATTGTCAGTAATTGTTCCTGCAATTAATTCTCGCGCTAATTTCGTTTCCACTTGACGTTGTACGTATCGTTTTAATGGACGAGCTCCATACATCGGATCAAAGCCAGCTTCTACAACAAATTCTTTTGCTGCGTCTGTTAATTCTACTGTAATGTGACGGTCAGCTAAACGCCCTTGTAATTCTTTTACAATTTTATCAACAATACCTTTAATTTCATTCGTTGTAAGAGGTTTAAATAAAATAATTTCATCAACACGGTTTAAAAATTCAGGGCGGAAATGTCCTCTTAATTGCCCCATTACAAGGTCTCTTGATTCCTCTTTAATCGAGCCATCTTCTTCTAATCCATCTAGTAAATGAGCAGATCCAATATTTGAAGTCATAATAATAACTGTGTTTTTAAAGTCCACTGTACGTCCTTGCGAATCTGTAATGCGTCCATCATCTAACATTTGTAATAAAATGTTGAATACTTCTGGATGTGCTTTTTCAATTTCATCTAATAAAATAACGGAATATGGTTTACGTCTTACCGCTTCTGTTAATTGACCGCCTTCTTCATATCCTACATATCCAGGAGGTGCACCAATTAAGCGTGACACTGCGTGTTTCTCCATATACTCAGACATATCAATACGAATCATTTGCTCTTCACTATCGAATAAAGACTGCGCTAACGTTTTTGCAAGTTCTGTTTTACCAACACCCGTAGGGCCTAAGAAAATGAAGGAACCAATCGGGCGGTTCGGATCTTTAATACCAGCGCGAGCACGAAGAACCGCGTCTGATACTAAGCTTACTGCTTCCTCTTGTCCGATGACACGCTCTGATAAGATTTGCTCTAAGCGTAGTAATTTCTCGCGTTCACCTTCAACGAGTTTAGCAACAGGAATACCAGTCCAGCGTGAAACAATATCTGCAATTTCTTCTTCACTTACTTCCTCACGTAATAAACGATTTTCTTGTTTATTATGCGCGCCCATTTCTTCCGCTTCTTTTAACTCTTTTTCAATTGCTGGAATTTTCCCGTGACGAAGTTCGGCTGCTTTATTTAAATCGTAATTACCTTCTGCTTCTTCTAATTCACGGCGCAGACGTTCTAAATGTTCACGTAAGTCACGAACTTTGTGAATGTCTTCTTTTTCTTTCTCCCATTTCGCTCTCATACCACTTGCAACTTCTTTTAAATCTGATAGTTCACGTTGCAACGTTTTAAGACGTTCTTGGCTACCACGATCTGTTTCTTTTCCAAGAGCTGCTTCCTCAATTTCTAACTGCATAATACGACGCGTTACTTCATCTAATTCTGTCGGCATAGAATCGATTTCTGTACGAATTGTTGCACACGCTTCATCGACAAGATCAATTGCTTTATCTGGTAAGAAACGGTCCGAAATATATCGATCTGATAAAACTGATGCTGCTACAATCGCGCGGTCATGAATATTTACACCATGATAAATTTCAAAACGCTCTTTTAAACCACGTAAAATGGAAATTGTATCTTCAACAGTTGGTTCTTCTGCTAATACTTGTTGGAAACGTCTTTCTAACGCCGGGTCTTTCTCAATATATTTACGATATTCATCTAATGTCGTCGCCCCAATACAGTGTAGTTCACCGCGAGCAAGCATCGGTTTTAACATATTCCCTGCATCCATCGCACCTTCTGTTTTACCGGCGCCAACGATTGTATGAAGTTCATCAATAAATAATAAAATACGCCCTTCACTCTTTTTAATTTCATTTAATACAGCTTGCAGACGCTCTTCGAACTCACCACGGAATTTCGCACCAGCTACGAGCGCACTCATATCTAACGCGAAGATCGTTCTATCTTTTAGCCCTTCAGGTACATCTTTTTTCACAATACGCTGCGCTAACCCTTCAACGATTGCTGTTTTACCAACACCTGGCTCACCAATTAAAACAGGGTTGTTTTTCGTTTTACGTGAAAGAATGCGAATGACACGTCGAATTTCACTATCCCGGCCAATAACAGGATCAATTTTCCCTGCTCTCACTTCTGCCACTAAATCACGGCCATATTTTTCTAACGCTTCATAAGTTGCTTCTGGATTTTGACTAGTCACTCTTTGATTCCCCCGAACTGTCATTAAAGACTGTAATAAGTTATCTTTCGTAATATGAAATCTTGTAAATAATTGATTGATATCGCCTTTTTCTTCAGAAAAAGCAAGCAATACATGTTCCACTGAAATGTAGTCATCTTGCAATTTCTCTGCTTCTTTTCCTGCTCTTACAAATAGTTGTTGCAGAGCACCTGTTATATATAATTTGCCTACTTCTGCACCGCTTCCCGTTACAGAAGGCTTTTTCTTAATTAAACTTTCGGCGCCTTGCTTTAACGCTTCTATATCGACATTCATTTTTTGAAAAATACGCACTGCTAACCCATCTTGCTCTTCTAATAATGTAAACAAGAGATGAACAGTATCTACTTCTTGATGATGATGAGATACCGCTAAAGATTGGGCACTCATAATCGCCTCTTGTGTTTTTGTTGTCATTTGATTTAAGTCCATCTTTACAGCCCTCCAAACGTTTGACTTTCTTTGACCTTTGATTTAATTATACGCCAACTGACTTTTTTATACAATAAATTCGCCTATGCATTTTCAAACTTATTATTGGAAAAAGAAAAAAGGAGCATTCATTATGCTATTAAAAAAAGTACGATAAATGAAACTACATTATGTAACAACAAAAAAGCCGCAATAAAGATTGCGGCTTCTGTTACGGTTTTCTTTTATATGTCCACTGGCGGTTATGATTCGTGTTATCTGGAAACTTTTCACCGGCAGTTAATTGTACCATTTGCGGATTTTTTACCATACTTCCCGTTTCACCAATTTCTACGTAAATGCCATCATTTGGCGCTTTTTGTCCAGAACGAAACCTGCGATTTTGTCCCATCTTCATTCTCCTTCCATGACGTCTTGCCTCATTAGTATATCCATTTTAAAAGAAAGGTTTTCTGTCATGTTTAGGAAACAAGTACTACATCTCATTCTTGTACATATACATGAATGACACAAGCTTAGGAAGGAATTCCTTTCCTATCTGTAGAAAAAAAGAAACCAACCTACTCTAGGCTAGTTTCAAAGGAGAGTCAAACATATACGAGAAGATTACATGTTCATTATATGCCTCATCATACGAGCAATGTAACCCTTTTCACATTTTGTACATAATGAAAGAAACATTATTTGAACTTTCTAAAAAGATGTTGACTTTTCTTAATTTCCAACGAGAAATAGTAGACACCATAGTACTTCGCGACGTAAGATGGATATATAGTGAAACCTCCATCTATGGTGGTCTCACCCAGTCTAACCTCTTATTTCTGCATATTAAAAACGGAAATACAGATAGAAACAAAAAAATTATTATAAGAGGTGAAATTATGAACAAACAACATTTAATCGCATTAGACTTAGACGGCACTTTATTAACAGACAACAAAATAATTTCCACTCGAACGAAACATACAATTGCAAAAGCAAAGGAACAAGGACACGTTGTCGTTATTTCAACAGGACGTCCATTCCGCGCTAGTTATGATTACTATAAAGAACTAGGTCTGAATACACCTATCGTAAACTTTAACGGTGCGTACGTGCACCATCCTCTTGATTCAAACTGGGGTATACATCACTCTCCTCTTGAGCTAGCAACAGCGCAAGAAATTGTACGAGCTTGTTTTGATTTCGGCGTAAAAAATATATACGCTGAAGTTATGGATGATGTGTATGTTCGTGAAATTGATGAAGATAAAAAACACATTTTCGAATTCGGTTCTCCTAAGATTTTTACAGGAGACTTATTAAATATTTTAAATGACCATCCAACTTGCTTATTAATTGACGCACATGACGAGCATTCTACTGCAATTCGTCAACATTTAACTGATATGCATGCGGAAGTAATCGACCATAGAAAATGGGGTGCACCTTGGCCGATTATTGAAATTGTAAAAAGCGGATTAAATAAAGCGGTCGGATTACAAAAAATTTCTAGTCATTACAACATTCCACAAGAGCGAATTATCGCTTTCGGTGACGAAGATAATGATTTTGAAATGATTGAATTTGCTGGTCACGGCATCGCAATGGGTAATGCCATCCCTGAATTAAAATCACTCGCAAACCATACTACGTTAACGAACGAAGAAGATGGTATTGCTTTATATTTAGAAGAGGTTCTTGGGTTGTAATCTAAAAATTCCCTACTTATAGTTTCCTGCCAAATGCCCATACTATAAGTAGGCGCATAAGACATCGCGTCGATTGTTTTCAGCTAAATAAAGGGGGTTTTTCGAATGGGTAAAAAGAACAAATCAAAACGTTTTATCCAACAAGGAGCCGATGCTGTTATGAAGCATGATGCAAGATTCCCGTACAGAGGTACATTAGCTGAGGCAGAAAAGGCAAGAAGTAACTCTTCTTTTGGAGGGGTTTAAATGGGGAACTTACTATTCCAACAAGCTAGAGATGCTGTTGAAAATGCCGTATCTTGTTCAAGCGGTACTGAGCAACAAGATCTCGTATATAGAGCAAAAAATGCTTTGCAATCCGCTTACGCAAACTCTTCAACTGCTGAAAAAGTTCAGCTCCGTGAAATGCAAGAGCAATTGCAAAACATTACGAATGTACATTAAAAAAGAGGACCAACTTTGGTCCTCTTTAATCTTTCCGAAACAATCCGAACACCCCAACTGTTTGCAGTATATTTGTAAATGCACCTGGGTCCACTTGTTTAATAATCCTCTCCAATTCGTATAACTCGTAACGGGTAATAACCATCATTAACATTTCTTTATTTTCATTCGTATAAGCACCTGTTGCTGGTATCGTTGTAATTCCTCTTACTAATCGCGAGTGAATCGCCTTTCTTACGTCCGCCCCATTCTTCGTAACAATTAATGCTGTAATCTTTACATGACGAGTATGAATTGCATCAATAATTCTCGTTGATACATATAAAGTCACTAACGTATATAACGCTTTTTCCCATCCATATACATAGCCAGCAGCGATAATGATAATTGCATTAAAAAAGAAAAAGTATGTACCGACAGGCTTATCTTTTATTTTTGATAAAATCATGGCGATAATATCTAATCCACCTGTAGAAGCACCCCACTTTAAAGCAATCCCTACTCCAATTGCCGAAATAATCCCGCCAAAAATCGCATTTAATATAATATCATTCGAAACCGCTCTAACAGGGATGATTTCTAGAAACAGAGTCATAAATATAACACAAAGAAAACTAAAAAAGGTGAAGGCCTTTCCAACCTTTTTCCACGCTAAAATAACGACAGGAATATTAAATAAGCTAAACAATACTCCCGTAGATATGTGAATCGATAAAAAATCACCTAATATTTGTGATAATAATTGAGACAATCCAGCAAAGCCGCTCGCATACACTTTTGCTGGTGTTAAAAATAAATTCATCCCAATCGCGTTTAATAAACCTGCGATGATTACAACGATTAACTTCTTTATAAGTTCAGTATAATTCAACTTCAAATCCATTTCGAATCCACCTTTACCCTTCATAAATGCACCGCTATACATAGTCTTTACGAAAAAGGAAATGATAAACGTACAACGTTTAGGAATGGAGTTGATACATATGCCACATACGAGTGATAACGACAAAAAAGCACGCGATAATAATGCAAAACGCGCACAAAAAAATGAGCAAGAACAAAAAAATATAGAGCAAGGTAAACGTGCATACTCTAAAAAGACCGATCACCTTTGATTCCACCGTACATCAGCAATTATGTTGATGTACTTTTTTTACATTTCACAGGAAAAAACATTAAAAATTCACTTCATGTTCACTTCTATATTCTACAATAGCGATAACATATTCGGATGAGGTGTTGGCATGAGAGGGAAACAAATTTTCATTATTACTGCACTAATAAGTATATTGATGCTATCTGCTTGCGGACAAAAAAACGAATCAGCTACAGTCGCCACAGCAACAGACTCAACCGTTACGAAGGACGACTTCGAAAAACAGTTGAAAGATCGTTACGGAAAAGACATGCTATACGAAATGATGGCACAAGACGTCATCACAAAAAAATATAAAGTATCTGATGAAGAGGTAAATAAAGAAGTAGAAAAAGTAAAAAAACAATATGGAGATCAATTCAAAAAAGTATTAGAAAATAATGGTTTAAAAGATGAAGAGGATTTCAAAAATCAAATTAAGTTCAAACTTGCTATGAATGAAGCGATTAAGAAAAGCATTACAGAGAAAGACGTAAAAGACCACTATAAGCCAGAAATTAAAGCGAGTCACATTTTAGTAAGTGACGAAAATGAAGCGAAAGAAATAAAGAGTAAACTAGATGCTGGTGCTTCATTTGAAGAATTAGCAAAACAAGAATCACAAGATCTACTATCAAAAGATAAAGGCGGAGACCTTGGATACTTCAATTCAGGTACAATGGCTCCTGAATTTGAAACGGCTGCCTACAAACTAAATGTTGGACAAATTAGCAACCCCGTAAAATCATCAAACGGTTATCACGTTATTAAATTAACTGATAAAAAAGATTTAAAACCTTACGATGAAGTAAAAAAATCTATTCGCAAAAACTTAGAAGAAGAACGTATCGCTGACCCTATATTCAGCAAAAAATTGTTACAAGAGGAATTAAAAAAGGCAAATATTAAAATAAACGATAGTGATTTGAAAGATACATTTACTCTTGTTTCTCCACAAGGAAATTAAAAAAGCACAACCTTATTTTTTTAAAAATAAGGTTGTGCTTTTTAATCTTCTATCTTATTTCTTAAAGTAAGTCCAACCTTCTTCTTGGTAAACTTTTTCTTCTTTCATCAACTTACCAAGTGCGCGCTTAAATGCAGCTTTACTCATGTTAAAGCGTTCTTTAATATCTTCTGGATGGCTCTTATCCCAAAACGGCATTGCTCCGCCTCGTTCTTCCATATATGCATAAATTACTGCCGCATCGTCTTCCATTCCTTCTTCTTTACGAGGAAGAAGTGAAATGTTAATTGTACCATCATCTTTCACGTCAATAATACGGCCCGTTACACGCTCCCCGATGCGGACTTGTTCTTTTCTTTCTGTATGGTGTAAGAAAGCACGGAAATGCTCATCAGTTAGTACGAATGAACCAACTTGAAGAGAACGATATACACGTCCATTTACGTTTTTATTACGCATAGATGGCGTTGCATCTACGATAATTTCTTGCATATCACTGTCTCTTGCCGGAAGAGCAATTAAACGATCACGATTCGTTAATTTTAACGTACAATATAATTCGTCGCCTACTTCTGGCCATACCGGCATATAAATCGGGAACTCATCAGCTGGAATTAGTATATCTTTTGATACACCAATATCAACAAACACACCTAAACTAGGAATGACTTCTACAACCTTTACCCAGTTCCAATCATACGTTGTAATAATTGGCTCCTTCATTGTTGCTGAAATACGATTTTGGTGATCAAGGTATAAGAATACATCAATCGTATCGCCTTCTTCAATTTCTCCAGCTACTTCGTTTTTATGTAGGAAAATTTCTTCTTCTTCATTCCCAACCATATATCCAATTTCCGTTTCGCGTAAAACAGTTACCTGTTCAATCGATCCTATTTGCAAATACATATTTTTTAATTCCCTTCTATATATATAAAATTATCTTTTTTATCATTCCAAACAAAAGTTAATTATAACATGATTTTTCCTGTATTTGTCCAACTGCCCAAAATTCACTATAATAAAGTGAGGTTACATGAATATAAGTATGAAAACACTTAAGTCTAGACTCGTTTTCAGCTATACTTTAGTATGTACAGTACATAACAAGATTAGAAATTTATTTGGAGGTGCTAACTATGGCAAAAGATAGTTCTTTTGACATCGTTTCGAAAGTAGAATTACCTGAAGTAACAAACGCAATTAATATCGCATTAAAAGAAATCCAAAACCGATATGACTTTAAAGGAAGTAAAAGTGATATTAAATTAGAAAAAGAAGTACTAGTTTTAACTTCTGACGACGAGTTCAAATTAGACCAAGTAAAAGACGTTTTAATTTCTAAACTTGTAAAACGTAACGTTCCAATTAAGAACTTAGATTACGGAAAAGTTGAAGCTGCAACTGGCAACACTGTTCGCCAACGCGCAACACTTCAACAAGGTATCGATAAAGATAACGCTAAAAAAATTAACAACATCATTAAAGAAATGAAATTAAAAGTAAAAACACAAGTACAAGACGATCAAGTACGTGTTACAGCGAAAAGCCGTGATGACTTACAAGCAGTAATTGCAGCTGTTCGTAGCGCTGATTTACCAATCGACGTACAGTTCATTAACTACCGCTAAAAAGAAAACTCCTCTTAATTAGAGGAGTTTTCTTTTTAGTTTTGTAGAGACAATAATTACAAGAACAAGCCATAGAAAAAAGGCATCTGCGGTGAAAATTGCTAAGTGAACAGAGTCTAACTATACGAATACTTCACAAGTGAATGCATGATTAAACTAGGCCTTATTGTAGAATTTGTTTCATACATGCATTTAGCAGACCTTATTGAAAATAAAAAAAAAGACAATTTAAGACGTTTCCCCTTCGATTTGAATTACTTTTCTTAGTAATTACATCCTAGGCCAAAGTCATCTTAAAAATCGCTGTAACTTATAATTTCTCTTCCCGCCAAAACGTAACAATTTATGAGTATAAGAATATTTCCCAACCTTTAATATAATGTAAAATTAATAAGGATCTTAAAAAATGTTAATTAAAAAAGAGTTAGAAGTGGTTATATGAAGAAATTAATATTATGGTTTTTATTGGCCACATTCTCCCTAAATACTGTAGGATGTTCTAATAATACGAATACACTAACGGATAAGTCTAACTGTATCAACAAAGCTTGGTACAAAAAAACTATGTCATGTAATCATTTAAAAAACATTAAATAGTTAATGATAAAAGTCATAAGAAAAGACACATCAAAGTGCCTTCCTCCGACTTGAACCATCTTAATTTTAATCATATTTGGATGGAGTTAAAAAGAAGCATAAATTGTTAATAAAGATGCAGACTTCAAAATAAAAAAGTACGTTAAGGACACTCTTATATTAAACACTAATATTTTAGAAGCAAGTTTATAAGTATAAAACCTACAGGGATTTCCCCTGTAGGTTTTATTATATTTCAAGTGATTTCCAAATGAATTATGAGTGGCTTTTTTCAGTTTGATTTTCAAAATATTTTTCTTTAACCATTTTTATCAGAGTTTCTTTTTCTGTTAGTTCAAATATAAATAATGCTTTTTTCATGTTATTTGCAATATCTTCTTCATTCTGTTGTTTAAATCTTAATAAATTCCATCCTTTTAAATAGTACAGTTCACCTAATAAGTATAAAGTATTTAGATTAATAGCTAATTTGATGCCCTTATCAATGTATTTTACCGCTTCTTCATATTGATAGGTCATACCTAAACATTTCGCTAAATTAAAAATGATTTTTAATTTAATCGCTTTATCTCTCGGAAAATCTAACTTATTAAAATTAGTTAAACATCTTCCTAATATAGTAATACTTTTATCATATTCTTTATTTTCCGCATAAAATATAGACATTGTCTGCATAATATCTATTTCTCTTTCTGATAAAAAATCAACATTGGTTAAAGTTAGTTTTAATGCATTATTTAAAAGTTTTAAAGCAGTTTTTATGGATCTGTTCACCTCAAATACAGCAATTGCTTCATGCCATAGGAGAAATTGTTTATCTTCTTTTGCTTGGAAATTTTTTTCATCTTTCTCTTTTTTCACTATTTCATAAAGTTCTTTATATTGTTTTTGCTTTAAGCAATCTTTTATTACGTATTTTACATTTTCTACATATTTAAATTTTTTGTTTTGAGTTAATGCAAATATATTATTCGGGTCAATACCAAGTCTTTCTGATAATTGATATAACAATATACTAGATGGATAAATCATACCTTTTTCTATTTTGCTAATTTGACTTTGCGAACATATTCCATGACATAATTCGGATTGTGATATATTTTTTTTAATTCTAAGCTCTTTAATGGTAATACCCAAATCGTAAAATTCCATTTTCCCACCTACTATTTAGCACTATATTAGTATAAGAGTATTCTCTAATTTTTAATGTAATATAAAATTAATATAGTTGCAATTATCGTTCGTTCCAAAGATCTTTCTCTATCCGTATTGACACAAAAACAGGCTAGGAAAAAGACTTTCTCCCTAACCTGGAACCCCCTCTCATTAGAGAAGTTTTCATTTTCGTATCGTTTCTCTTAAGAAATTTCATATCAACAGAATAAACACTATTGCCCCACCGAACAAACAAATACAATAAGAAGACATGAACATAGAACGAGCAACTTCTCATCTACGTTTCCTTTTAACTGCAATTAAAAACGCAATAAATAATACATTCACACCAACGATTAAGGAGATAAATAACCAATTCACACCTGTTTCTCCGTTAACTTTATACACGTTTGATTCTTCACGCTTTAAAACGAGATAAAATCCCCCATTTTCCTCTCTTATAATTTCATCCTCTAACAATCCTCTTAACTCTTGTTTTTCACCAATCGTACTTGCAGGTAAGGAGACTTTTTGTGTTTCTTTCGTATTATTAATTGCTACTAAAGTTACTTCATTTTTATATTTTCGTTTTAGTATGCTCATCCCGCTATTATCATACAATAGCTCAAACGTACCGCGTCGTAAAGACGGTCTCGCCTGTCTAAGTTCACCTAGTTTTGTTATGTGCTGCATAAATTTTTCGTCTGACTTAAAATCCATTAATCGTCTATTATCGGGTACACTTCCTCCATCTAATGCAATTTCAGTTCCGTAATAAAAATTCGGAATTCCAGGTGATGTTAACAGATATGTAAGCGCCAGTTTTAAACGTGATGGCGGATAATACATATTTTCTTTTGCAATACGCGCATATCTTTTTGTTTCTTGATCATCTAAGAACGTAACAAATTCTCCTTCTTTTTTACTCACATCGTATAACGATTTCACCGATACATCCGCTTTGGAAAACGATTCTACTATTTTTTCGTTGTATTCGCTATCCTCCTTTGTCATAATACGAAAATCTTTCTTTATCACTTGCATATCTTTTTGCGCGTTATCCCAAAAGGAACGCGGCTTTTTTTCACTATGTATAACATAACTTCCGTCTAAATCAACTTCTTTTATCCACCATTTCATTGCGTCAATTACCTGTTGTTCGTTTTCTCCAAGCGGAAATTGAAATACAACTTTCATTCCTTTTGCCTGAGCTTCTTTTACAAGTTCTTTCACATCATTTTCTGTCCCGAAATGTTCATTTACCTTTTTAAAATTTCGCACGTCTAATCCATCGTACTTTCCACTTTCAAAAAGTGGCGAAAGCATAACGGTAGTAAAACCCATTTCTTTTATGTAATCCAACCTTTTTATAATTCCTCTTATATCCCCGCCTTGATACCCTTCTAAATTACCAACTTCTAACTGTTTGTCATTTTTCGGTTCTCCATTATTGAAGCGATCAATCATAATGGAGTATATAACCTCATCTCGCCACTCTCTTTTTTCGTCTGCAAAAGTATGTATTGGTACAAACAAAACAACAGCTAAGCAAAAACAAATGAATAGTTTCCTAGTCCATATTTTTCCCACACGCATCCCCCAATTTTTTAATTGTAAGAATATTATACCAATTATCCAAGTGAAACGCATATGCCGATTTCAATCCTCACAAAATAATCTATGTTAGATTTTATGACATCACGTATATAATTTTCTGAATTTTTAGTTGATTTTTAGTTTTATTTCGAATATGATATGAAACATAACAAATAGATGTTATTTTTTCTAACATTCTAGGAGGAGAGATCATGAATATGGGAGATACGGTTTTTATGTTTGTGACGACAGTAATGGTCATGTTGATGACACCAGGATTGGCACTTTTTTATGGAGGTATGGTTCGTAGCAAAAACGTACTCAGTACAACGATGCATAGTTATAGTGCAATGGCTATCGTTTCGATTCAATGGATTGTTATCGGCTATTCTTTATCATTCGGGCCAGATTGGCACGGACTTATCGGTACACTTGATTGGTTCGGTCTAAACGGAGTTACCTACGCACCAAATCCAGACTACTCATCTACTATTCCTCACAATTTATTTATGATGTTTCAACTCATGTTCGCCATTTTAACTCCAGCTTTAATTTCAGGTGCATTCGCTGAAAGAATGCGATTTTCTGCCTTTCTTATTTTTATCCTTCTATGGACAACAATCGTTTACAATCCTGTCGCTCATTGGGTATGGGGCCTCGGTGGGTGGCTAAGGGAACTTGGTGCACTAGACTTCGCTGGCGGAAATGTCGTTCACATCACTTCCGGAGTTGCCGGTCTTGTATTAGCTATTTTCCTTGGAAAACGAAAAAACATAAATGGTTCTTCTCCTCACCATTTGCCATTTACAATGTTAGGCGCAGGCTTATTATGGTTTGGCTGGTTCGGTTTTAACGTTGGCAGCGCATTATCCTTAAACGACGTAGCTTTAACTGCATTTATTAATACAAATATAGCCGCTGCTGCCTCTGCTCTAACTTGGATGCTTTCTGAATGGTTCTTCCAATCAAAACCGACCGCGATGGGAGCTGCTTGCGGAGTTGTTTCTGGTCTAGTAGCTATTACACCAGCCTGCGGGTTCGTTACACCTTTCTCCGCCCTTCTTATCGGAGCAATTGGTGGTATAATATGCTTCGGCGCCGTTTTCTTCCTAAAAACAAAATTCGGGTATGACGATACACTTGATGCCTTTGGATGCCACGGCATCGGAGGAACTTGGGGCGGTATTGCAACAGGACTATTTGCAACTACTGCCGTAAACGGGGATGGCGCAAACGGATTATTTTACGGAAATGCCGCGTTACTGTTTAAACAACTTATAGCGATTGGCGCAACATATGCATTCACGATCATCATGACGTATGCCATTATTAAAGCGATCAACTTCTTCCTCCCCGTTCGCGTCGATGAACATGAAGAACACATGGGTCTTGATATTTCAATGCATGGCGAGAAGGCTTATGAACATGCAGAGCGAGTAAACTAAAAAAGAGATGCAATCTATTGATAGTAGATTGCATCTCTTTTTTGCGTACTAGGCAACATACCCCACCTAGTATAAATGTAAATATATCAACGGTTTTTTGGATATATCAACGATTTTTCAAATATATCGATTGTTTCTTTCAATATATCAACGGTCCGACACAACATATCGATTTACAAACAAATTCCGACATAATTTACAAGCAAAATACCCCACATAACGTTATACAAAAAAGACGACCGAAACCCGGTCGTCTTTTCCTATTTATTTTGGAGCATTTCCTACATATTGCGTAATATCAACATTTAACGCCTGCGCTAAACGCATACCGTATTCTTGATCTGCACGGAAGAAGTTACAAACAGCTAGTAATTTCGTGCGTTCATTTACGTCTTTCAAGTCATTTGTTAAGTTTGCAATTAAGTTATCTTGCTCTTCTTTAGAGAATGAACGGTAACGCTCACCTGCTTGTTTAAAGTCATTTGGTTTCTCGATTTTTTCACGAGATACATAGCCTTCTACTTTCATAGTCGAATCGCGGTAAGCTTTGTCTTCAACTGGATTCTCTGCATGACGGCTCGGTTCGTAGTTGATTGTAGATGGGTTTTGATTCATTTGCATCGCACCATCACGTTGTTGATTATGAACAGCTGCATATGGGCAGTTTACAGGAATTTGCAAGTAATTTGCACCAAGACGATAACGCTGTGTATCTGGGTAAGAGAATAAACGACCTTGTAATAATTTATCTTCCGATGGTTCAATACCATTTACAGTTGCACTTGGAGAGAACGCTACTTGTTCTACTTCTGCAAAGAAGTTTTTCGGATTACGATTTAACGTCATTGTCCCTACTTCAATTAACGGGAAGCGATCTTCTGGCCATACTTTCGTTGGATCTAGTGGATCAAAGTCTAAAGAATCCATTTCATCTAGTTGCATAACTTGTACGTGTAAATCCCATTTTGGATGATTTCCTTTTTCGATTGCGTCGAACAAATCACGAGTTGCATGATTGAAGTCTTTCCCCTGCACTTCTTGCACTTCTTTCGCATTTAAGTTACGTACACTTTGCTGCGGTTTCCAGTGGTATTTAATATAAACAATTTTACCTTCTTCATTAATCCATTTAAATGAATGGACACCGAAACCTTCCATTTCACGATAGCTTGCTGGTGTACCATAATCAGAAAATACCCATGTCATCATATGTGTAGACTCTGGAGTTAACGTCATGAAATCCCAATAACGATCTGGCGTTTGAATATTTGTATCCGGTGCTGGTTTTAAAGAATGAACCATGTCAGGGAATTTAATTGCATCACGAATGAAGAAAACTGGTAAATGATTACCTACGATATCGTAGTTTCCTTCTTCTGTATAAAATTTAACTGCGAAACCGCGTGGGTCACGAGCTGTTTCCGGAGAACCTTGACCATGAATAACCGTTGAAAAACGAACAAATACAGGTGTTTCAGTTCCTTCATTTTGTAAAAATGCTGCTTTCGTATATGGCTTCATGCTATTTTTCGTTACGAATACACCGTGAGCACCTGCACCACGTGCATGCACAACACGCTCCGGAATACGTTCACGATCAAAGTGTGCAAGTTTTTCTACTAAATGATAGTCTTCTAATAATACTGGTCCACGACGACCAGCTGTACGAGAATTTTGGTTGTCTCCAACTGGAGCACCTTGGTTTGTTGTTAAGCGATTATTTGGATTCATCTAGGGGGATCCTCCTCTTTCTTTCATGGTAATTATTATTAATTTAAAATTATTATAAATTAATTATTATTTAAAACTAAATCTTTGTCAACTATTTCCTTCACTTTTTTGGAAACAATTTCAGCCAAACAGTCGATAAATGCAGATTGTGCATTCGGCATATTTGGTCTAAAATATTTAGCATTTAATTCATCAGTTACAACTTTACATTCATAATCATTGTCATATAAAACTTCTAAATGCTCTGCCACAAAGCCAACTGGGCAATATATGAAAGATTCGTACCCATGCTCTTCATATAAATCTTTCGTTAAATCTTGCACATCTGGACCAATCCACGGATCTGGAGTATTCCCAGCACTTTGCCAACCCGTTGTATAGTTTTGAATATTGGCAGCCCCCGCAATTAAATCTGCTGTATGCTGCAATTGCTCCACATAAGGGTCCCCTGCTGCAATAATTGTTTCTGGCAAACTATGCGCCGAAAAAATTACAACTGTTTTCTCTTTATCTTCAATCTTTGTAAATGTTTCTTTTATTTGATCTGTCCAATACGAAATAAACTTCGGTTCATCGTACCATTGTTCAATTGGTTCAATCACAGGACCACCGATTTCTTTTGAAAGACGAATAGCACGGTCATTATACGCTTTAATGCTAAATGTAGAATAGTGCGGTGCTAATACGATACTAATCGCCTGCTCAATTCCATCTCGCTTCATTTCTTCTACAGCATCTTCTATAAATGGCGCAGTATGTTTTAAACCTAAGTAACAAGTAAATTCATACTCTGTAAATATGTTATTCATTGAATCTGTTAATTTATGCGCCTGCTCTTTCGTAATTTTTGCAAGCGGCGAAATTCCACCAATCGCTTTATAGCGCCCAATTAAATCTTCAAGCGCTTCTTCTGATGGCTTACGTCCGTGACGGATATGTGTATAATATGCCTCTACATCGTCTAATGATTCTGGTGTTCCATACGCCATTACGAGTAAACCTATTTTTTCCTTTGTCATCTATATAACACCTCAATTTTATAAATGAGAATCCTTTTCAGAACGTGTGTTTCAAATTATAACAAGTAATAATAAGTACGTCAAAATAATAATTCTAATTAAGTATTATTTATAAGGTGATTTTGAATTTTATATGACAATTTCTTTAATAAAAGCGACTTACATAATCGCAAGCCGCTTTTCTCCTATTCTTTAATATTTACCCCATACTCTTTAAACCAAACATGAATTTGTGCTAAATGAGCTAAAAGCTGTGGCCCAGTCATCAATTGACCAAACCACGGTGTTTGAAATGCACTGCCACCAGACTGAATCAATCCGCTCAACTGCTCTTTATCAAATAGTTCGTGTAAAATTGAACCTTTATCTGTTAATAGATTTTGAAGCCATACCGTTACTGCCTTTGTATAGTGTGGATTGTGCGTTTTCGGATAAGGACTCTTCTTCCTATATAAGATGTCATGTGGGAGTACATCTTCTAACGCTTTACGTAATAGACCTTTTTCGCGGTTTTTATACATTTTCATTTCCCAAGGAATATTCCACGCATATTCGACAAGACGATGATCTGCAAATGGAACGCGTACTTCTAAACTTGCCCCCATACTCATACGGTCTTTTCTGTCTAATAATGTTGTCATAAACCATACCATATTTAAATAAAATAATTGGCGTCTTTTTGCTTCTAGTGGACTTTCCCCCTCTAAAATAGGAACTTCTTGAATCGATTCCTCATAACGCCTTTGTACATATTGTTGTAAATTTAGTTTATTTCTCCATTCTTTTTTTAGAAGTTGTTCACGTGCCTCTGTAGAACGCATCCACGGAAATGCACTCGATTGTAAATCATCTTCTCTATAAAACCACGGATATCCACCAAATATTTCATCTGCACATTCTCCAGATAAGCCAACGACAAAATCTTGTTTAATTTCTCGGCAAAACCATAATAATGACGAATCGATATCTGCCATACCAGGCAAATCACGAACGAGTACCGCTTCAGTTAAATACTCTGCTAATTGTTCATTCAAAATGACGCAGCGATGATGGGTTGTTTGAAATGTCTCAGTCATTAAATTAATAAACGGAGCATCTGAATTTGGCTGAAACGCATTCGCTTTAAAGTATTTGTCATTATCTTCATAATCAACAGAATATGTGTGTAATTGCCCTTTTCCTGACCTTGCATATTCTTTCGCAGCAATTGCTGTTATAGCGCTCGAATCTACACCGCCTGATAGAAAAGTACATAGTGGTACATCAGAAACGAGCTGCCTTGTAATCGCATCTTGTAATAAAAAGCGTGTTTTCTCTACTGTTTCTTCAAAGGAGTCTTCATGTTTTTTACTTTCCACATTCCAATATCTCCATATACATAAACCGTTCTTTGAAAATGTCATCGCATGACCTGGACGTAATTCTTTTATACCAGCATAAATACCGTGGCCAGGTGTTCTTGACGGTCCGAGTCCGAATATTTCTGATAATCCTTCTAATGTTACTTCTGCCTTCACATCTGGATGCGACAATATCGCTTTTAACTCCGAACCAAATAATAAGCGTCCGCTATCATATTTATAAAAAAGTGGCTTTACACCTAATCGATCTCTCGCAATAAATACTTGTTCTTTCTGTTCGTCCCATACTGCAAACGCATATATACCGTTTAAATGATCGACACATTCTTCTTTCCATTCAATATAAGAAGCTAATAATACTTCTGTATCAGAATGACCTTTGAACGTATATCCTCTTCTTAATAATTCCTTTCGAATGTCTTCTGTGTTATAAAGTTCACCGTTATAACAAATGGCATAATTCGTTTCATCTTTTAAACAAGTCATCGGTTGTTTACCACCCTCAGGATCAACAACGATTAACCGTTTATGCCCAAATGCGACATTACCTTTAATCCAAACTTTATTATCATCTGGACCGCGTTTCGCTAACGTCTCAGCCATCTTCGTAACGACATCTCTTTCTCCTTCTAATGAGCGTTTATAATCCACCCATCCTGTAATCCCGCACATATAAATCATCCTTCCATCTTATTTCTTTTCTTGAACGTGCAGTAATCCCCACCCTGTGAGTGCGGATCAAAAAAATGACAAACTTGACGATAACCTACTATCCACATTTGGAATAGCATTCTCACTCAGTAAAACGTGTTTTATTGTATGCCCACCTATGTTTAGATGTGTCTAGTTATAAAGAATGCACGAACTGTCTATAACAGGAATAACTACTTTTCATAAAGGAGAAATCGTGTATGATACAACGTAAACATATTTTATATAACCAGCCCCGTGCTCATACAGTCGGTAATGTAGAATATATAAACAATGAATGGGTATTCTTTGATGATGAAAATGATGAAGCGTTTTTATTAGAAGATATTGCCGAAGATGGGTTTGAAGTTTTATATAATAACAATTGGCTACCAGCCCGTTTCTATGAACAAGATGTATTACAAATCGCCAACGAACAACACCATTTGCAAAATGGTGAAATGATACGTATTCGAAAAAAGTTACTTCTTAGTTATAATGAATGGCTCGAGGAATTACCTGACTCCGTCTTCACATTATTAACTGAATCATTGCAATCACTTCACTACTCTTTATATGATTGCATGTATTGTCATAATTATTTATCTTTCTTACCGAAAGAGGAGTCACGCGAAGGAGTAAATATTCTTTTGTTTGATAACGAAGAGATGATTTGTACACTGCAGCACCATTTCGTCCGTCACACTACATCCAATAAAAATATGTTCCGTTTTACGAAAGTAAATGGGGAAGAGTTGCATATCGATGCGACATAAAGTGAAACTTTAATCAGTGGGGCAGCCCCACTGATTATTAGCCTTCACCAATCGGGTGTTTACGAGCAGTTGATCTCCCGCCTAACTTCTTTGCTTAAGCTGAATTTTGAGGTGGAAGTTTTACTGCCAGTTAATACGGGATAACGTAAAAAACCACCTTATCTCCCAAGTCTTTGAGATTATAAGGTGGTTTTATTTTTTATTAGAATACTTTCCAGCCAATCGGTAATTTCAGCCCAAGGTAAAATACTGCTACTAGCGCAACAATAAATACGCCCCAAACCGCCCCTGTTGGTTTGTTTTTGCTCATTTTCACAAGAACCATTTCCATTCCACCGATAACTAAAATACCAGTTAACATTTTTAAGCCATACCACATGTGCATGCTACCTGTTGCTGTCTTCACAATACTCATGTACAACATGAAGCCTGTCACAATAATGATGATATACATTAGGCGAAGCCCCATATGTACACCTTTACCTTTTCTTCCTGCTGAATAAAGTGAATACGCAACGAAGAATAAAATTAAACCTAACGCCCATGCTGTAATATGCATATGTACCATCGTATCCCTTACCTCCTCTTTTCACACTTTTTCACTCTATATGATAACATGTTCATTTATTTTCAGGAAATGTTTCGCTTTTTTACATTTAAATGATATAATATTTAGAGTATTTACAAACTTCTTGTAATAACAAAAGGGGGAACAATCATGATTCAAACTAAGGATATTATCGAACTTACAGACACATACGGAGCAAATAACTATCACCCACTTCCAATCGTTATTTCTAAAGCAGAAGGTGTTTGGGTAGAAGATCCTGAAGGAAACCGCTATATGGACTTATTAAGTGCATATTCTGCAGTAAACCAAGGTCATCGTCACCCGAAAATTATTAACGCTTTAATTGACCAAGCTAATCGTGTTACGTTAACTTCTCGTGCTTTCCATAGCGATCAATTAGGTCCTTGGTACGAAAAAGTTGCGAAACTAACTAATAAAGAAATGGTACTTCCAATGAACACAGGTGCTGAAGCTGTTGAAACTGCAATTAAAACAGTTCGCCGCTGGGCTTATGATGTGAAGAAAGTAGAAGCAAACCGTGCTGAAATCATCGTTTGTGAAGATAACTTCCACGGACGTACAATGGGTTCTGTTTCTATGTCTTCAAATGAAGAGTACAAGCGTGGATTCGGTCCAATGCTTCCTGGCATCGTTGTAATTCCTTACGGTGATTTAGAAGCATTAAAAGCCGCAATTACACCAAACACAGCAGCATTCATTTTAGAACCGATTCAAGGTGAAGCTGGAATTAACATCCCACCAGCTGGTTACTTAAAAGAAGCTCTTGAAGTATGTAAAAAAGAAAACGTTTTATTCGTAGCCGATGAAATCCAAACAGGCTTAGGCCGTACTGGTAAAGTATTCGCTTGTGACTGGGACGATGTAACTCCTGACATGTACATACTTGGTAAAGCACTTGGTGGCGGTGTGTTCCCGATCTCTTGCGTTGCAGCAAACCGCGACATTTTAGGTGTATTTGAGCCAGGTTCTCACGGTTCTACATTCGGCGGTAACCCACTTGCATGTGCTGTATCTATCGCAGCTCTTGAAGTGTTAGAAGAAGAAAAATTAACAGAGCGTTCTCTTCAATTAGGAGAAAAATTAGTTGGGCAATTAAAAGAAATTGATAACCCAATGATCACTGAAGTTCGCGGTAAAGGTTTATTCATCGGTATCGAATTAAACGAGCCAGCTCGTCCTTACTGTGAACAACTAAAAGCAGCTGGTCTACTATGTAAAGAAACACACGAAAACGTAATTCGTATCGCACCACCTCTAGTAATCTCTGAAGAAGATTTAGAGTGGGCATTCCAAAAAATTAAAGCTGTATTATCATAATAATAGAGAGGTTGTCCGGCATGTTGGGACAACCTCTTTCTTTTTATATTCATTTATATTAAGATAAAATCGTAATTTTCTGTATTTTAAAATCGTAAAGGAGGTGCGATATGCTATTAAGATACGGTAAACAGATTAACTATTTAGCTACATCTTTTATTTTAGTTACATTCTGTGGCTTCCTACTTTCCACAACATGGCTTACTCACTACTCAACTCCTACTACATTCACACTACTGAAAGCATCATTTTGGACTGCTGTTATTCTTACTATCATTGGTTTTGGACGAGAAAAAAGTGCACTTACGGTTATACTATTTGGCATTTGTACACTTGCATTCATTGGCCTTTACACTTTTTCCGTTATCGATTACCTCTATAACCCAAGGCCATAAAAAAGAGCTATCTTTTAACAAGATAGCTCTTTTCTTTATTTCACTACATTTCGCAAAGTACCAATTCCTTCTATTGTAATGACCACTTCATCACCAGCATGTAAAAACTTCGGTGGTGTAAAACCTTTTCCGACACCAGCCGGGGTTCCTGTTGCGATAATATCACCTGGTTCTAAAGTCATTCCTTTGCTTATCGTTGAAATAATTTCTTCTATCGAAAAAATCATTTTATTTGTGTTGGAAGTTTGCCTTACTTCTCCATTTACTACCGTTTCAATGTGTAATGCATTCGGCGCATTAACCACCGATTTATGAATTAAATACGGTCCCATCGGGCAAAATGTATCGAAGCTTTTCCCAAGGAAAAACTGTTTATGTTTTCTTTGAATGTCTCGAGCTGTTACATCATTTATAATCGTATAACCAAAAACATGCTCAAGCGCTTTTTCTTTTTTAATTTGCTTCCCTCGCTTACCTATAATGACAGCTAGTTCTCCTTCATAATCTAGTTCGTCCGTTGCGTGAGGGTGACCATTAATTTGCTCATTTATGCCAATAACTGTTGTTGGTGCTTTCGTAAAGATCATTATATTTTCTGGAATAGACTCTACTCCGCCCATTTCTACCGCATGCTCACGATAGTTTTTTCCAACGCACAAAATATTCTTTCTTGGCCTTGGAATCGGTGCTAATATTTTCACCTCTGTTAACGGATAATACGCCGCTTCCCCGTTCTCTTTTGCCCAATTTACAATTTCACATACTTTCTCAAAGCACTCAGTCCCTCTTTCAATACACTCTAACATTGTAATAGGGATTGTAACCTTTTCCCCTTTTTGTCTTTGCGCTTCTCTTAAGTGTAATACCTTTTCTTCTTCTTCATCCACAATACCTACAAATACCTTTTCTTCTTTCTTCGCCGTTACAAAACGCAATATTTCCACTCTCCATCCTAAAACTCATACCCTTTAATTGTATTCGCATCCGCAAGAAAAAAACCTTCTCATGCACGCTAATTTTTACAATATTCTTCTCACATCCTATTCGTTACCCCTCTACATTTGGCATAAAATGTAGAATTTTTACTTTTTTTAGCGAAGGTATTTCTTTTTTATGGAGTTTTTGTATAATATGTACTACATATATACTAAAAATTTCATTTAGAGATGGAGCCGATTTCAATGTTTGAGCAAGCGATTGAAAAAAAACGTGAAAAAATGATTTATTTTGCTGAACGCTATGGAATGACTTCTCAAAAAACAGTGGATTGTAGCCAAGAACTGGACAGGCTCTTAAATGTAATTTGGCATGTACATACGGATTTTCACTCAAATCAAACACTCAACACACACACGCAATAATGTGTGTGTTTCTTTTATTTCAAAAAAACACACATTTTATCGGAAACGCCCATACAATAGTAGAAAAGAAAATTTTAAAAACGAAGGGTGTTTTGTATGCCAGCTATGGTCGGACATATTCGTATCGTCAATATTGGATCAAGTGGTATTTTTCATATTGGAGATGTATTTGCGATTAGGCCTATTAGTTACTCACGTGCTTTCGCCGGGGCCGGCTCTTTTAATGTTGGAGATAATGTTTCTGTCTACAATTATCAAAGTGCAACGACTGTTAATGATTCAGATGTCGTTGATCAAGCGATAATTGGTTCAACTTAAAGGGGGCGATTGTATTGAATTTTTACGTAAACCAAAGCATTATCATTAACAGCATTAAAATTGATAGCATTACAACCTCTTCTGTATTCCAAATTGGCACTGCCGGAAGTATTAAAGCCCTATCCAAATTTTCAAATACGGGCGGATTTACGGAGCCGCTTCGCCCATTACAGGCAAACGGACAAATTATTTCTATCAAACCATCAACTAGTTCTTCTTAAGACATCCTTGTCATAAATATATAGCAGGAATATTTTTACCCTCCCTATTGAAAAGGAGGTTTCACAAATGAATCAAGATATATATACTTACTTACACCAACTTCAACAAGCTCTTCAAACACAACAAGCAGCCATCCTCAATTTAGAAGATCAAGTGCGTCAACTCCAAGAAGAGCTTAACGAATTAAAAAATCGCCCCTCCTCTTCTGTAGGAAAAGTGGAATACAAATTCGATCAATTAAAAGTCGAAAATTTAAATGGCACTTTAAATATTGGCTTAAACCCATTTTCAGCAAAAGGACAACAAATTGAAGATTTTCAAGTGGATACAGAAACATTGAAGGTAAATCCTGAAACCGAAACAAACCCAGACTTTTATCAAGGTATCCTCCAAGAAATGCATCGATACTTAGATGAAGAAGCATATAATCGTATTCTCCATTTTGAACAAGAAGAGAGAACACCGCTTGATGAAATGTATCGACAAATGATGGTGGATGACATAAAAAAACAGATGGAGCATCGACTCCCTTATTATTTATCACAAGTTCAATCATATGAAGGTATTTCAACAGATCCAGATTATTTACGAGATATCATTATCCAGGCAATGAAACAAGATATTGACAAAGCCTTTCTCTCATTTATTCAGCACATACCGGGAAATTTCCGAAAGGAGTAAGTATGTATGAACCTTAACGTTGTAAACCGTGAGTTAAAAGTCGGACAGATTAAAATGAACGGTGTATCGTCGTCCGCACTCTTTTTAATTGGAGATGCAAATCTCCTCATTCTATCTTCTATTCTCGATACACCATTTGAAACAGTTACAGAGGGTCCATTTGTACCATTAGTAACAGATGTCCCTCCTACTCCAGGTTAAGGAGACTGAGAAATTATGTTGCATCATGTGTCCATTGTCCAAAATGTTTCTATTATTTCTTTAGGGATTACTGCCGTATTTCAAGTTGGAGATGCAAACCAAATGGAATTAAAAAGTAGAGCTCTTGCCGTCCACCGTGAAATTCCTTGTTATATAAGGGGAGAAGGTCGCTTTGATGCTTTTGAAATCTTTACAGATGAACACATTACAATTCCAAAACGAACGACAGATGTAAAATTAAATATTGTAAATGAATGCCCTTTTATTGAAGTTAATAATGTTGAATTGCGGACACTTTTAAATTCTGGTTGCTTTCAAATTGGAAATGTTGATTATGGTTTTAATAACTCTCGTATTATGCAAATCCGCCAATATATTACGGATGAACCTTCCGCACAATAATTCATATAGTAAGTAAAAAGCTTAGTAAAGTAGGTGGATGGTATGCCTTCGGTTGTAGGAAATCTCGTCGTTCAAAATAGTAACGGCTCTTTCAACTTAGGAGATTTTTATAACGTATCTCCGAAAGAAAACACGAAAGCTTATAACGGATCTGGGGCTTCCAATGTTGGATTTGTCGTAAATACGTTTAACGGTGTTAGTGCAACAAATACGTTTGATTCTGATGTGGCGGATCAAGATCAGATTGGAACAGCGTAAAAAAAGTAGGAGATATTCTCCTACTTTTTTCTTTTATCTAATTCAAAATTATTAAAATGAAATTTTAATAAGAAAGAGCTTTACTGTCCACAAATAGCAGTATAAACAAGTAAGTAGTAAAGAGGCACTATTTCATTTTATTTAAATGATAACCCTCTCTCCTCCAAAGCCTTTCTAAGCTTCGGCATAGACGCAGGTCCCATACCATGCAGTTTTAAAATCTCTTTTTCACTATACTTGGATAGTTCTTCTATCGTGTGAATTCCATGGTGCTCTAGCGCATTTCGTGCTGGTGATGAAAGAAGTGAAAGAAATCCTGTTTTAGGTTTCTTTTCTTTCTCACAAGTCGGGCAAGTTGGGCAATCGCTACTTTTGTAGTATTCATGTCCTTTTTCACAAGTTCTTAACGTTTTTTCCGTTACCATTTTCAAGCCCCTCTATTCCTCAATATTTACAACATGATTCCCATCAAAGAAGTATAAACATTTCTCTTTCACAGGATGTTGTAAGCTTTTCTCCAGCGCTTTTGCATATAACGAAAGCTGTACTTTATATCGATCTTCTAAAATTGGTTTTGCTTGTTCGAATCCGCCTGGGAATTTCCCTTCAATCGTATCTGTTTTGAAGTCGATTAACGTAATGCCGTCTTCCTCTTCAATCATGCAGTCGATAACCCCTTGGACAAGAATCGTTTCTTCACTCTTCCCTTGCCAATCTTGATATGCTTCTTCTGCTGCAAGCATCATCGTAAATGGCACTTCACGCTCAACACTTTTCGCCGCTAGTACCCTTTTACCTAAATCACTGTCAAAGAATGAAATTACTTTTTCAATCGCTATTTCTTCCGCCTGCTCGAATGTTAATAATTCCTTATTTACCATTCCAGCAATTTGCTCTTGCAGAACTTCAACCGTAATCGGCTTCTTCAAATCAACATGCTGCATAACGGCATGGACTGCTGTTCCACGCTCTGCGTACGTTAATCCTTTTTTCTCCATAAAGCGCGGACGTGTTTTAATTGGCGTACGTAGTTTTTTAATAAAGGCATTATCGCTACCTTCTTCAGATTGATAATTTCTCTTTATTTCTGTAACAGATTGCTTCGCACGATAAGATGTTGCATCCTCATATCCGTACTTCCACATTAATCTGTCGTACACTTCTTCTTTCCGTTCACTTTGCAGGGGAACAGCCTTTTTCTCACGAAGCGCTTCTAACAATTCTTGTTTCTCTTCTTGAACTGGCTCTGGTGCAAGTAGCGTGTTACCGTCCACAACTTCTACTTTCCAGTTCGTCTCATACCCGTAAATTTCATCTGGAATACTTCCTTGTCCTAATTCAAGAAGCATTTCACTATCACGGTGTCTATATAATGAAGGTGCAATCCAGTCTAAATAACAAGACGCTCCGGCACGTATGTGATCCGGTAATAACCATTCACTATGTTCCCTCGCATCAAGCCATTTTTCCATCTCCTTATTTGCATCCTTAACTGTTCCGATTAAAATTAACTTCTCTTTCGCACGCGTCAACGCTACGTATAGTACGCGCATTTCTTCCGCAATTAATTCCATTTTCATTTTACGTTTAATCGCAAGCTGTGATAATGTCGTGTATTTAATTCGTTTACGCGGATCGATAAATTGCGAACCGAAACCGAAATCTTTATGGAGTAAGAAACGTTTCATTAAGTCTTGTGTATTAAAACGACGGCCGAGTCCAGCTACAAATACAACCGGGAACTCTAGCCCTTTACTTTTATGGATCGTCATGATGCGAACAACGTCTTCTTGTTCACCGAGGGCCCTCGCCGTCCCCATATCATCACCGCGTTCTAAAATACGTTCAATAAAACGTAAGAAGCGGAATAATCCTCTAAATGATGTTGCTTCATATTGTCTTGCACGGTCATATAGTACGCGTAAGTTTGCCTGCCTTTGCTTTCCAGCTGGTAAACCGCCAACGAAGTCGTAATAACCTGTCTCGCCGTACACTTTCCAAATTAAATCAGAAAGTGATTGTTGACGTGCAAATTCACGCCATCCTTGCAGTAAGTTATAAAACCACTCTAGTTTTTCATGAAGTTCTTGTTCCTCTTCAAGCGGTGCACCTTTTAAGAATGAGCTCATTACTTCATAAAACGAGCCTTTCTTTCCGTGAGCACGAAGCGTCGCAAGGTCTTCATCGTTTAATCCAACGATTGGGGAACGAAGTACAGCTGCAAGCGGGATATCTTGCAGCGGATTATCAATAACGCGGAATACGTTCATCATAATATTTACTTCCGTTGCTTCAAAATAACCAGTCGCAAGGTCAGCATATACCGGAATTCCTTGCAATTTTAACTCTTCCATAATTTGCGGCGCCCACGGCATGGAGCGAAGTAAAATAACGAAGTCGCGGTATTGTACAGGACGCATACTATCCGTTTTACGGTCATACACTTCATAACCGGAATCAACCATCGCTTTAATGCGCTGCGCCATAAGGCGAGCTTCAAGCTGTGCTTTTTCGACTTCTGCACCTTCTTCACCGTCTATTACTTCTTCTTCCGTTTGCTGAATACAGAGTAATTCTGCCGCTACATCTTCACCTTCTGGATAGGTAGCACCTAGTTTTAATTCAGCGTCAGCATCGTAGTCAATCTCTCCAACTTCTTCGCCCATAATTTGTTTGAAAATGAAGTTCGTACCTGCTAGTACTTCATGACGACTACGGAAGTTTTTCGCTAAGTCAATCTTCATTCCGCCGCCCAATCCTTCTTGTGTGAAGCGTTTATACTTTCCTAGGAATAGTCCTGGTTCAGCTAGTCGGAAACGATAAATCGACTGCTTTACGTCACCAACCATGAACAAGTTTCCTTCACTCTCAGAATCTTTCGTTACGAATTTAATAATGGATTCCTGTACAAAGTTCGTATCTTGATATTCATCGACTAATACTTCAGTAAATTTATTACGATATTGGAGCGCCACTGCTGACGGATTCATTTCACCATTTTCACTTTGTTCACTTAAAATTTGTAAACAGAAATGCTCTAAATCTGTGAAATCGACCATTCCTTTATCTCGCTTCATCGCTTGGAAACGCTCTGTAAATACTTTTACAAGTTGAACAAGCTTTTCTAATACTGGGTGCATATCTTGAAAATCTCGTAAGAAACTTTCAGGTTTGCGGCTAAATAACTCTTCTTGTAATTTCTTTACTTCATCTTTCGCTTTATTACGAAGAGAGTCTACTTGTTTTACAACATCTTCATTGTAATCACTTTTCTTAATACGCTTTAACGTTTGCCACGATACGTTTTGCATCGCTTCATACACGCTTGTCCACGACTCACGAGCAGCTGATGATAACGTTCCAAGTAATGCTACATCTGCTTGCAGGGTTTCAACGCGAGGCGCTGGACCGTCAGGAAGCATTGCGAGTTCAGTTGCCTTACGAATATGCTGTTCCGCTGTTTCAAGCTGGAATTTCACATCTTCTAATAAATAAGAAGCATATACTAAATCTTCAATTGTCTTTCCTTCTACGTCATATGCTTCTACTAATTTATCAAGCCATTTTTCCGGATTTGGATGCGCTCTTGACTCTGTATGAAGCGCTAAAATCATACGTTGTAAGTCATCATCACTACGGTCACTCGTATAACGATCAACAAGTTCAAAGAAGATTGTATTATCTTCGATTCCGTACTCTTCTTCTAATATGTCATCTAGCACTTCTTCTTTTAACAATTCATTTTCTGTTTGATTCGCAATACGGAAACGAGGATCAACATCCAGCATGTAGTAATATCCTCTAATTACTTGTAAACAGAATGAGTGAATTGTTGAAATGGAAGCTTTATTTAATAGGCTCAGTTGCTTTCTTACATGCTGAGAGCCTGGTTCATCAATTAATACCTTTTCTAACGCTTCCCCAATTCGATTTTTCATCTCTTGCGCTGCTGCATTTGTAAATGTTACAACGAGCAGGCGGTCGACATCGACTGGATTCTCTTCATTAATAATCTTTTTAATAATACGTTCAACTAATACTGCTGTTTTACCTGATCCAGCTGCAGCCGCAACTAAAATATCACGTCCGTTCGCTACAACAGCTTTCCACTGGTCATCTGTCCATTGACTACCTTCTGGTTTTTTAGGCCAATTTTCTATCATTCTCCGCCAACCTCCTCTCTTATTTTCTCCATCGCTTCACTATCTTTCATATCTTTTAACGTACGGAATTGATTATCTTCAAGTGACTCATCAAATTGACAAACAGATTTGAAGTTACAGAACGTGCACGCTGCTTTATTTCCCATTTTATAAGGAGCAATATCGATAACACCTTCTGTAATATCTTTTCCGATATTTTCAAACGTATGGTGTACATATTTTTGCAGTACGTTAAACTCTTGCTCACTTGCAATACTTGAACGCGCACTAAAGCTACCGTCTTTTTTCAGGCCAGCAGAAATAATATCTGAACTCCCTGTTGAAAGTTTGTTATCCATTAAACGAACAACGTCAGCATCTCCTAATACGAGTCCTTTCATTTTAAATTTCTTTAAAATTTCTTTTTCAATTTCGGCTTCAGATGCGTCACCTTTCATTTCAACAATTGGATTATGGATATGAAAATACAATACACCCGCTGGTGATGCTGCTTGGCCTTTTTTCATCCACGTCTGTGCATTCGAAGTAACAACATCTAAATACGTTAACATTTGAAGTGCTAATCCGTAATACACTTCTGTTAAATCTAACGCTTTTGAACTTGATTTATAATCAATAATACGTAAGAACGTCCCGTTCTCATCTTCTGCCTTATCAACACGGTCAATACGGCCGACTACTTCCATCTTCACACCATTTGGTAGTGAGAATTCCATCGGCGGAAGTGATCCTGTACCGCCCATACCGAATGGCACTTCTAAATCAACTGGTACGAATCCGCTCGACTTCGCATGTTCACGAAGAATGATTGACGTACGGAAAATGATTTGTTGTAGTTTTTGTTTTAAATAGAAATGACGGTTTGAACTTAATAAAATTTGTCGTTGTAATAACGGTGCGATTTCTTCTATTACTAAGACAGAAAGATACTCACACTCTTTTATAGATAAATCCGCCCAAGTGCGGTTTTCACGCAATAACTTATCCGCAATTTTCTTTAATGCCGCATGGAATAATTCACCGATGTCTGGTGCATCAAGCTTGAAAATATCACGCTCTCTAAGTGATAAACCGTGCTGTGCAAAATGAGCGTATGCACAACGGTTAAATAGTTCCATACGAGAGACGCTTCCTTTAATTATATCTCCATATAAATCTCTACTTACTGCTGTACTTAGCTTCTTCGCACGATTTCGATAGAATAAACTTGATAAGACGCGGCTACTTTTTTGTTTCCATTCATCTGAAGTTACGTAGAAGTTGTATACGTCCCACCAAAAGTCTAAATTCCCTTCAAATCCGTATCGCTTCCACGTTTGTAGTTGCTGCATAACGTAAGATAACGTTACTTCTGGCGTTGCTACGTATGAAATTTGTTCTGAACGTGATAAATCATTTACGTCATTCGTAATAAATGAATCTTTCACATTAGGGAACATTCTTTTTATTTTCTTAATAAAGCTAGACGCAAGTAACGTCTTTCCTTCTTCATCTGCAAGCGGGCATGAAATGTATAACCTCTCAGACGCTCTCGTTACCATTTGATACATAACGAACTGTTCTTCTAACAAAGTTTGTCTCGTCGTTGGCGCTAATTCAATCCCTGCCGCACCAAGAACTTCTCTTTCCTCATCAGAAAGCATACCTTCATCCATAGGTGCTGCTGGAATGACCCCCTCATTTACACCTATAATAAACGTTGCTTTCACGTCAGATAACCTGGAGTGATCAATATTAGCAATTAACACTTGGTCTAATGACGGCGGAATGTTAGCAAATTGAAGTGCCTCAAGACCTGTCGACATAACGTCCGTAAACATAGAAAGAGACATTTTCTCTTCACCAAGCATCTCTACAAATGTATCAAGAAGACTCATTACTTCTTCCCATACTTGTTCATGATCTGTCGCAAATAAGAAATCTCCACTTTCTTCTGCACGTATACGTAATTCTTCTAGCTTCTTCGGAACATCCAGTTCTTCTAAAAATAAGTAAACTGCTTCACACATTTGCATAACTGTTCCTGCACGCTTTAACCTTTTTTGCATGCGAATAACAGGTGTTCTTACAACGTCACGTAACATATTTATTTTCTCTTCCATTTCACGTTCACTGTCTGTAATCATCCCGTTCGTATCATCAAGAGAACGATAACGGCGATACATCCATGGATCCTCTGAAGTCCACCTCTTTCCTTGTACACCGTACGCTAAACAGTAATTTTCAAATTCATCCATTTCTTCACGCATCGTTTCTTTTCTTACGTCTAATGGATATAAAAGCTCTGTTTTCACGCAGCGGAACACCGCATCATAACGCCAATTCCCACTAATAATCTCGAGTGCAGAACGAATACATTCTACTAATGGGTGGTGTGACATCGGACGCTTTTCATCGATGAAGTGCGGGATATTGTAATCTGTAAATAACGTGCGCATCACATCGTAATAACTTTCCCCATTACGAAGAAGCACTGCAATATCTCGGTAACGATATTTTTCATTCGCAACAAGTTTACGAATTTCACGAGCAACACCTTCTACCTCCGCTCGTAAATTCGCAGCTGTGCTAATCGTTACACTCGCTTGACCGTTAAATTTTTCATTCGGACGCGCTTCATAATGAGCTTCTAAATGCGCTAATGCCGGAGAATGAAAACGCGGCTGTTCCATAAGTGGAATTGTTTTTTCAATTTCTATTTTCTCTTCACGCGCTACTTGTTTGATTTTTTCATACGTTAACGTCGTTTCATAAAATAAATCGAGTTCATTTACTGGCTGTGCTAACGTTTTTTCATCTATCGTTAACGTGATCGTAACTCTCGCTCCGCAAATCATAAGCTGTCTTACAATCTCTAACTCTTGCGGGGAGAATGAATGAAATCCATCTATATAAATTTCCGCACCATTTACATATTCAGACTGCGGAAGCTTTTCCACTAGCAATTGCAGGTAGTCTTCTGAATCTAAATATTTTCCAATTAAAGCACGTTCAAAATCATCGTATAATAGCTGTACATCATACACTTTATTCGCTAGTAACTTTTGTTCGGCACTGCTACTATGCGCATCCAATTGTTGCCACATTTCATATACGTTAGATGGCGTTACATTGTAACGTTTAAACTCTGCAATCATACTGCCAAGATGTTCAAAGAAACCGTTTTGCTCCGCTGCTTTTTGGAACACCGATAATCCATCTTTACGAGACTCTACAATTTTACGGAGTAACATATGTACACCCGCTTCATCAATATGAAGACGACTCGCTCCGCCAACTTCTTGTAGTACCTTCCACGCTAATCGTGAAAAACTAAAAACTTGTGCCCGAATAGAACCTCTTACATCCTCACTTCCAATTAACGCCTGCTGCGTCTGGAATGTCATCTGTTCTGGCACAAGATATAATATTGTTTTCCCTCTCGGGCGTTGTTTTAACTCTTCTTGCACTTCGCGTAAACAAAGTGTACTTTTTCCACTTCCCGCTCTACCAATCACAAATCGAAGTGACATGTAACCCCACCTTTCACTTACATAACGAACGTTAGTTTGCTACTATAATTGTATTATAGTACACGAAAAAAGACAAACTGAGTTGTTTGTCTTTTCTATACTTCTATCTATTATATCAACCTTTTGAAAAATTCGTTTGCACCTCTTGAATTGGCCAATATCGCAAATCAACTTTACCGACGACTGTATCAGCTTTTACAAAGCCAAAGTGTCTACTATCCCAGCTCCCGAGCCGGTTATCACCTACTACAAAAATAAACCCGGGTGGCACCAGCTTTTCTTTCGTTAACTCTTCTAATTTAAAGTCGCCTGTTAGTTGCCTTCCATTTATCTCTTTCTTATATTTCTCTAGATACGGCTCATCAATAAATTGTCCATTTATATATAACTTATCATGCTTATATTCAATATGATCTCCAGGTAAACCGATAATTCGCTTTACATAGTCCTCTTTTTTATTCGCATGAAACACCACAACGTCAAATCTGTTCAAGTCCCCAACTTGATAACTCACCTTATTTACAACGAGCATATTACCATCTTGCAATGTCGGCATCATTGACTTCCCCTCTACAACATACGTTGAGAAGAAAAACGTTCGAAAAAATACAGCTAATAATACACCAATTAAAATTGTTCGTATCCACTCTATGCCTTCTTTTTTCAAAGTTTTCTTCATCCGCTTCTCCCCTTATCCTTTAATACTGAAGCTTTCCTTTACAAAGAAGACTATTCTTAATGTAGTTCTAACTTTACTTCAATTTTCTTACCGACATACCATAAAATAAAAATACCAATCGCTACAATGACTGATTTCACCGGATTATGAATAAATGACATTAAATCATGACCGATATACGTTAAAATAAAAATCATCACAAGTTTTCCGAATGCTAACGCTAGCCCAAACTGTTTTACACTAATTCGTGATAAACCAGCGACAACATTTATTAGCGCTGACGGTGTAAACGGAAAACAAAATATAACAAAAATCGGTGCGAATCCTTTCCTTTCAATCCACCCCATTGCTTTTCTTACTCTCTCATGCTTATTTACAAACGAAAAGAAACGACTGCGACCAAAATGGCGGATGATGAAAAAGACAAGTAATGCACCCATTACTGATCCAAGCCATGAATAAAGAAAACCGAGCCAAAAGCCAAATGCAACAGCATTCGCCAGTACAAATACAATAAGCGGTAATGCTGGAATCAACGCCTCTATCATCGGTAAACCAATACCAAGAAGTGGTCCGAACGCTTTATAACTCTCAACAATATGATCCATATTTTCTGGTGAAAAATACTCTTTGATTGTCTGAAAATCCATTCTACACTTTACCCCTTTACTCTAAATACTATCCCTACTGTATCATTGCTTATATGAAAGAGGAAATGGTAGATACGACATATGGAGATGTATTTATTAAAGTTTCCATATCTTTCATAAGAATTCCTTCATTATTTAGCTATGATAATCTATCAATATTCGACAGGAAATGTCGTTCGTTTTGTTATTTAGGTGGTTTTCCGATATTTTTATCGGTAAATGAAATTACAACTCGGTTTTTCTAACACATCTCTTTATCTATAAAGATTGATAAAATGAAACTTTAATCAACCCTCACCAATCCGGCTTTTACAGGCAGCAGGGCCCCCACCTAACTTCTTTGCTTTCGCTGAATTTTGATGTGTGCGTCTTACTGCCCGGTAAATAGCGGATAAACAAAAAAGAATGGGGATGATTCCCCCATCCTTTCACACTTCGCCTTCCTTCACAAAATACACTCTCTCATAAGCAGGTCTTAATGTTGATTCCTCTTTTTTATCAATCTCTTTAAAACAAGGGCTCCCTTGTTTTTTCCTACGATCTTCATATTCAGTACGCAATTTCGCTGTACGATTTTGTTGATTTTCAAAACTAGTTTTTGATATTTCTAATTTCACAGCAAAGCCATTTATAAACCTAATAATAAGATTTCCATCTTTTAATTCTTTATTACCTTCAATATAAAAATGAGACAACCAAGCGCACTCTTTTCTAGAGTAAGAATAGGTAGGGAAAAAATAAAGTTGATCTGTAGGACTAATCGCAATCGGTGCTTTATGTGTAATATGAGTTAATTCTTTCGTTCCTTCTTTTCTGCCTAAGAAACTAGAACCATGCTTTCGGCAACTTCTTTCTATAATATCTAGTGGTTTTTGAAATACGAAAAAAGAATCATTCATTTCAACGACTCGCGTAACAATTTTCTTTTCACTTAGAATAACAGGAAGTAAGGCCATCGTATTTTTCGTTACAACATAATTTTCGACATAGCGTTCCACTTTACTTTCCATACTCTATTATCTCCTTTTTTCCATTTATATTAGCAGCTGCATATATAATTTTAGCACCTATGAAAAGAAAACGGATTGCACATTCTACTATTTTACATTAATTTATTATTTATCAAACATTCTTCAAATTTCAAAATAAATATATAAAAATAACAAGATGGCATTGTGCACAAAAAAGCATTTATACTGCTATAAATATTTGAAATCACTTCCTCATTTCACATCATTACAACAATTAACTTTGTTATAATTAAAATGTAAATCCAATATATGGAGGGCCACTATGGAAGAAAAAGAGATCCAACCATCGATTCAAATGAAAAATAGTAGCGTCATTATCGTGAAAAATTCAGCTAGTATTATATTCGGTTTATTTTTTATTCTGCTATTCTTTGCCAAACCGTTTCGTAAATCAAAATGTACAGAATGTAAAAAACGTGAGAAGAAAAACGTAGCGAAAAAAGAGTAAAAGGCCTTCCTTTTTGGAAAGCCTTTTTACATTTGTAGTATCATTTTATTTATTCTTCTTCACCCTTAGAAAAACAACTATATTTTCTTCCAAGGTTCTCTACATCTTTTTTGATTTGTAATATGATCCTTATATAAAACATGAGAAAGAGTATTTGTACTTGTTACCCGCTTTTAATTTTTACTAAAAAATTTAAATTTGTACATCTTTTTCCATCACTAACAATTCGTCAATTAATTAACTTTGTAATATAAGTTTTGTATATAATGTCATTCAAAAACACAATATATATAAGTAGCTATTTATAATTACATTGCTTTTTATCGAATTCTAAAAAGGAGTTGTATACTATGGATAAAGAAAATCTATTAAGTCAGCAGGTTAATAGCATCCCCTCAGATGCTCTGAATACTCCTAGCAAGGAACAAGAACAACTGTTAGAAACATCATCTCAAAACGTACAAAATTCCAATAACAATACTAACAAAAAAGATGAGACTCAAGGTCTATCTGGAAAAGATTCCCCTATTTCAATAAAGAATACAAACTTATAGTTATTTACTATCATACGCAGCAAATGCTCTTGCTGAACTAATTCTTATACAGAAACTAATACGCATTCCCGATAATTTTTTACCAGTTGTAACATAGAAAAAGAGATTTAGATATAAAAACAGGCTCTGAAAAAAATTTCTGCACAACCTAAAAAAAAAGGATGGCATTAGCCATCCTTTTTTCCATCATCAACTATAAAATTATAGTTTGATTACGTTTTTAGCTTGAGGTCCACGGTTACCGTCTTCGATTTCGAAGCTAACTTTTTGACCTTCTTCTAAAGATTTGAAACCGTCAGTTTCGATTGCTGAGAAGTGTACGAATACGTCGTTTTCGCCTGGAACTTCGATGAAACCGAAACCTTTTTCGTTGTTAAACCATTTTACTTGTCCTGTTACTGCCATAATTATTTCCTCCTAAGAAAATACAAATTTTAAATTTTTTAGTCTTCCTGTCTAAAAAAAGAATCCACACATTATCAAATACGAAACATAAACTAGTTCTCACATACTTTTTCTCGTTCGTTTTCAGCACTTGATAACATATGGATTGCTTAATTTAACTATTCAACTGACATCATCATAGCACATTAAAATAAAATGTACAATCTTTTTCTAAAATGGAATTTCTAATTTTTAGTATTTCTTATAAAATATAATTATCTCTATTCCAAATAAGGAGGAATTTATGAACAACAAAATTCCTAGAAAAACATTAAAAAGAATCGAAGAGGATATTGAAAATAAT
Organism: Bacillus cereus group sp. BfR-BA-01382; assembly: GCF_022663475.1. Classification (NCBI taxonomy): domain Bacteria; kingdom Bacillati; phylum Bacillota; class Bacilli; order Caryophanales; family Bacillaceae; genus Bacillus; species Bacillus cereus group sp. BfR-BA-01382. Next base: position 57,999 of record NZ_JAKUFQ010000004.1, on the reverse strand, counting down.
AATCTTGGAAAAGCAAGAGACAGATTGCACGGCCTCATCTTTACATACCCAAATGAATTACATCTTCGAAAACAACTCGGAGATATTTATTATAAATTACAATATCCAGAAATGGCTGGACGTTACTGGTATCTAGAGGAGCATAAAACAGATATTATGCATGAATCATGTTTATTATTTGAGAAATCAATGGGAAATAACCCTCATCATATTGCACGCGCTTTAAAGTTTAAAGGCGATTCTAACCATATAAAAGCTTTGTATAAAGATCAACCTTTATCTTCAGTGCAGAAGAAAGTAGCAGAGGAGTTAATTTATGAGTATAAAGAAACATGGCAAGATAAGCTAGTTCCTTTTGGCTGTCTAGCATTCCTTGCTTGCCTTCTCTTTTCTGCCATTGTTGGTCTATTCACTATTTGGAATTGGATTTTTTAATTATAGGGGGAATTTTCACATGTCAAACTATGATAACGAAGAAAAGCTAACAGGCGGAAACGTTTCGAACGTATATCGTTCTGAAAATACTGTTCGTCGAGAGTTAAAGCCAGATAGCGCAAAAATCCATAAGCTATTACAACACTTAGAAAACAAAGGATTTCATTATACTCCAAAGTTTTTAGGTGTAGATGAAGAAGATAGAGAGGTTTTATCCTTTATTGAAGGAGAAGCTGGGAATTATCCTTTAAAAGAATATATGCGATCTAATGATGTATTAAAAGGAATCGCAAAGATGCTCCGCCTTTACCATGATGCTGTAAGTGATTTTCCGTTATTAGATGATTGGAAACCGATGGATCACACGCCAAATAACATTGAGGTTTTATGCCACAATGATTTTGCCATATATAACATTATTTTTAATAATGAGAAGCCAGTAGGGATTATTGATTTCGATGTTGCTGCTCCTGGTCCAAGACTATGGGATATCGCTTATACACTTTATACTTGTGTGCCTTTAAGTAGAGTGTATTATACAGAATCTGGTGAAGCCATTCATTATGAATCATCGCAACATGCAGATCGTATTAAAGAGAGAGTGAAATTATTCGTTCAGTCCTATGGTAAAAATATGGATGAAGATTACTTAGGAATGGTGTTGCTACGATTAGAAGGGTTATGTACATATATGAAACGAAAAGCGCAAGAAGGCGACTTGAATTTCCAAAGAATGATTGATGAAGGACATCTAGAGCATTATGAGAAAGATATGAAGTTTATTCGTAATCATAGGGCTGAGTGGCGTTGATTTAGTAATAAAGAAAAGTTAGTATCGTTTTTTGCCGATAAATTGATATCTCTTTTCGAATCGTTCACAAAATAACAAGGGGCCCCCTTCAAACAGGTGCCCCTTCCTTTTATTTCGTAAACTGTGCTTCTTCTGTAGATCCTTTTAACGCTGTCGTTGATGAAGTTCCGCCTGTAATCACTTGTGCAACTTCATCAAAGTAACCTGTTCCTACTTCGCGTTGATGACGTGTTGCAGAGTAGCCGTGTTTTTCTGCTGCAAATTCAGCTTGTTGTAGTTCAGAGTATGCTGCCATGCCGCGCTCTTTATAGCCACGTGCTAGTTCAAACATACCGTAATTTAATGAATGGAATCCAGCAAGTGTTACGAATTGGAACTTATAACCGTAAGATGCGATTTCCTTTTGGAAGCTCGCAATTGTTTTTTCATCTAGTTTTTGTTTCCAGTTGAATGAAGGTGAACAGTTATATGCAAGTAACTTTCCTGGATGCTCCTTATGAATTGCGTCCGCAAATCGTTTTGCATCTTCTAAATTTGGTTCCGACGTTTCACACCAAACGAGGTCTGCATACGGTGCATACGCTAAACCGCGCGCAATCGCTTGATCAAGACCTGCATTCGTACGGTAAAATCCTTCTGGTGTTCTTTCTCCTGTAATAAATGCTTTATCAACAGGATCGATATCGCTCGTAATTAAATCAGCTGCATCTGCATCTGTTCTTGCAACGATAATTGTTGGCACTCCCATTACATCTGCTGCAAGACGTGCAGAAATTAAATTACGTACCGCTGTTTGCGTTGGTAGTAGTACTTTTCCACCTAAATGGCCACATTTTTTCTCTGAAGATAATTGATCTTCAAAATGCACACCTGATGCACCTGCTTCAATCATACCTTTCATCAGTTCGAATACGTTTAATTGTCCACCAAATCCAGCTTCTGCATCTGCTACAATCGGTACGAAATAGTCTGTATCATCGCTTCCTTCCATATGTTGAATTTGATCCGCACGTTGAAGTGTTTGATTAATTCGTTTCACTACAGCAGGTACGCTGTTCGCTGGATATAAACTTTGGTCTGGATACATATGTCCAGAAAGGTTTGCATCAGCTGCCACTTGCCAACCACTTAAGTAAATCGCTTTTAACCCAGCTTTTACTTGTTGCATCGCTTGATTTCCTGTTAATGCGCCAAGTGCGTTAATATAGTCTTCTGTATGAAGCGATGTCCAAAGCTTCTCAGCACCGCGGCGCGCTAATGTATGTTCAATATCAATTGATCCGCGCAGGCGAATTACATCTTCTGCCGAATATGGACGTGTGATCCCTTTCCAACGCTCATCTAATTCCCAGCTTTCTTGTAATTTCTCAATTCTTTCGTTTTTCATTTATTCCATCCCCTTTTCATTTTTTATAAAATTTCATAACCTGGTAATGTTAAAAATGGTACGAATTCATCATTTCGAACGAGATTTGTAAACAACATTGTCGCCTCTTGGAATCTCCCTTTCTTAAAGGCTTCCTTACCAATCTCTCTTTCTATTTTTGCTAATTCTTCTTCTTTTAGCTCTTCCATTAATTCAAGCGTAATATTACGACCATCATTTAGTTTTCCACCTTCATGACGAATCCATTGCCATACTTGTGCTCTTGAAATTTCAGCAGTTGCCGCATCTTCCATTAAGTTATAAATGGGTGCTGCTCCCCGTCCGCTTAACCAAGATGCAATATATTGAATACCTACGCTAATATTCATGCGAAGGCCCTCTTCTGTAATCGTTCCCACCGGTACCTCTAGTAAATCGTTTTCTGTTACACATATTTCTTCACGTTTTCTGAAAATTTGATTTGGTGTTTTCATAATGTGATTAAATACTTCCATTGCAACCGGTACAAGTCCAGGGTGAGCAACCCAAGTCCCGTCATGACCGTCTAAAGCTTCGCGCTCCTTATCAGCACGCACTTTTTCAAAAGCTGCTTCATTCGCTTCTGGATTATTTTTAATCGGAATTTGTGCCGCCATTCCTCCAATTGCTGGTGCATTACGGCGGTGACACGTTTGAATTACTTTCAAAGAATACGAACGCATAAATGGCGCTGTCATCGTGACTTGTGCTCTATCTGGTAGTAAGAATTTATTATGATTACGGAAACTCTTTAAAAAGCTAAAAATATAATCCCATCTTCCACAGTTTAAGCCAGCAGAATGATCTTTTAGCTCATACAAAATTTCATCCATTTCAAACGAAGCGTGAATCGTTTCCAGTAACACAGTTGCTTTAATCGTTCCATTTGGAATGCCGATATATTTTTGAGCAAATACGAATACATCATTCCATAATCTCGCTTCTAAATAACTTTCCATTTTCGGTAAGTAAAAGTATGGGCCGCTCCCTTTTGCTAAAAGAGCTTTCGCATTATGGAAAAAGTACAAGCCGAAATCTACTAAGCTACCTGACATATTTTCCCCATCAACTTGCATATGCTTTTCCTCTAAATGCCATCCTCTTGGACGTACAATGAGTACAGCTGTTTTCTCATTTAATCTATATTCTTTCCCTTTATCATTTTCATGTGAAATCGTTCCCTTTACTGCATCTCGTAAGTTGATTTGACCTTCCACTGCATTTTCCCAAGTTGGTGAATTCGAATCTTCAAAATCCGCCATAAAAAGATGCGCTCCTGAATTTAAAGCGTTAATGACCATCTTTCTATCTACCGGTCCAGTAATCTCTACGCGGCGATCCTCTAAGTCTTTTGGCAGCTTGGCAATTGTCCAATCCGCTTCACGTATGTGTTTTGTTTCTTCTAGAAACTTCGGAAACTCCCCTGCATCAATTCTCTTTTGTTTTTCTACACGTTTTTGTAAAAGTTCTATGCGGCGCTCATTAAAATTCTCATGTAGTTCCTTCAAAAAACTAAGCACCTCAGGTGTCAATATTTCGTTGTACGCTGGTAACATTTCTCCAACGAGTGTAACCCGTGAAGTTTGCGTCGACATATTAGCATCCCCTTCTTAAACTGTTTTATAACAGATTTGATTTCATGTTTTATATTATATAACAAATCTTCAGAAAAGGAAGTTTTTTTTGAAAATTCACTTCATTTTTTTTTCAAAACGCCATTCTTTCGCGCTTTATTTCATACAAAAAAAGGCCGCTGTTATACAACAACGACCTTTTTGTATTATTTTTAAATTTAACTTTGACTAGTTAAACTTTATTACTGCCCTTGTTCCATATCATGCAATATTGCTCTATGTAAAAACTGTGCGTATTGTTCTCTCGTTACCTTCATAGACGGACCAAATTTACCTTCTCCGATTCCCATTGTAATACCATTTGTTTGTACTGCACTAATTGCATTCGTTGCCCATGAATTTGCTGAAACATCATTAAAGTTATGAGATCCCTTTGCCTGTAAGTCAAAAGCATTCGTAAGAACTTGTGCCATTTCCGCACGCGTTAACGTCGCCTTCGGTCTAAAGTTTCCATTCTCGTCTCCCTGGAAAATTCCCATTTCCGTTAAAGCCAATATTTCCTCGATAAAGCTTGTTGAATTTTCATCGATATCTCCATATGGGTTTTCATATTCATCTTGTTCTTCCATATCAAACACACGGTAAATTAAAGCTGCAACTTGCTCACGTGTTACATTATCCCCAAAACCGAATATTCCATCGCCATATCCCAAAATAATTTCTTGTTCCGCTAAATCATGAATCGCCTCATATGCCCAATGCCCTTTTGGTACATCTTTAAATACAATTGTATTTGTTTTTTGCAACGGTGCACTTTCCGCTTTTACATTGTTACTCTCTGCTGAGAATAACACCCCACCCATAATTGTTAATGCTGTAGCTGTTTTTAATAATTTTTTGCTCATTACATTTCCTCCCCAATATGTATATGTTTTTTCAAATATACATAACAAATAGTATAGTAACAATATATTTTCCGACACATTTCGTGACGGTTTTGTGAATCATATTACACATCATGTCTTTTTTATGGGGTTGATTATAAAGCTTATGTATAACATTAAAAATACATAAAAACGAATAATAATTCTTTTTTAAACAAACAAAAAAGCACAAATATTTCTATTTGTGCTTTCATATTTCACTCTATCTCCAATCCTCTTTCAAATGATAATTAATAATCGCATTATTAATAAATTGAGCATATTGTTCTCTAGGTACAGGGCGATTTAATTCATACATGCCATTCCCAGTTCCTCTTACAACATTATTAGATTGTAGCGCACTAATTGCATCTTCTGCCCAGTGGCCTTTTGGAATATCTTTAAATGTATGTTTTTGCTTCGTTTCAAAAGTAAATGCTCGTTTTAAAATGACAGCCATTTCCGCTCTAGAGACTGGTGCTTTCGGCCTAAAGTTCCCTTGCCCATCCCCTGTAAAAACACCACGTTTTGTTAACGCCAAAATTTCCTTTTTAAAAGTTGTTGTACTATCAGAAATATCTTTATACGGATTCGCTACTGATCCTTCTTCTTTCATTTCAAGTGTTCTGTAAATAATACCAGCTACTTGTTCACGTGTTGTAAGATCACCAACACCATACTTCCCGTTTCCATACCCTAATATAATTTTATGATATGCTAAATCCATAATAGCGTCATATGCCCAAAACCCGTATGGAACATCTTCAAACACAATCATTTGTGGATACTCTTCCGCTTTTACAGGCGTCACATTCGTCCCTGCAAATATCCCTCCTGCCATTGTCGCAATCATCATTACACCCAATATTTTTTTCTTCATCGTCCTCTCTCCCTATTTCATTCAAATAAAATGAACTTCATTGTTTCAGGAGTACTATTTTTTGGTGAATGTAAGATAAAATGCAAATCTTCTAGAAGAAATATTTCCACTACCTTTCTGCTTTATGCCTCCTTCTTCCTTTTTCAAAAAGGAAGTTGTCACATCTAAGGTGTTATATACTAAAACATTCTACAATCTCTTTATAAACTCCTTTTCACTTTACAACTTCCCTTTATTGGCGCGTAAAGGAGATGCCTAATGAAGGTTACTATATTCATGATTTATATTTCAGAGGTAGCATTCCTCTCCACTGATAACTCGCCTTCTCTTCCCTTGCGAAAAGTTAGCGCCATCCCTACAAATATAAGGATAATCCCTACTACTTGCATACTAGTTGGTCTAAATCCGGTAAAAACAGTATCTAATAATATTGCAACAGCAGGATCTAAAAACACTAATACAGAAATAATTCTCGTCGATAAATGTCTTAAACTGTCAAAAAATAAGTAATATACAAATCTAGTATGTACAGATCATCACCTTGAAAATGCTCGAAATCTAAGAATAGTAGTAATAAAAAAAGCATCCTTTTTTCTTAAAAGAGGATGCTTTTTTATATTTATTAACACTCAAATATGCTACTACTTTTGAAGAGTAAATTGGCCAACTATTTGTTTTAATTTTCCTGCTGCGTTATGCATATGTTCAATTGAAACCGAAATCTCTTGAACAGATTTTTCTTGCTGTTGAATAGACTCTTTTACCCTATCAGTTCGGTCAGATGATCTTTGGGAAATTTGAGCCATGTCTTCTGCAGAAGCCGAGATTTCCTCACTACTCGCTGCAATTTCATCTGTAGACATAGATACCGTTTGAATTTGCTCAGATACTTGCTGTACTTTTTCTGTAATTGTTCCAAATACTTTTTCTGTGTGCATTACTACTTGTGTACCTGCCTGTACCTCATTATCTACTTTCCCCATCATATGTACCGTATGGTTCGTTGTTCCCATAACTTGAGTAATAAGATTCTCAATTTGTTTTGCAGAATCACTAGATTGTTCTGCTAATTTCCGCACTTCATCTGCCACAATTGCAAATCCTCTACCACTTTCACCAGCACGTGCAGCCTCAATTGCGGCGTTTAATGCTAATAAGTTAATCTGAGAGGTAATACCTTGCATAACATCAATGATTTTAACAATTTCTTCTGATTGTTCTTTCATAGTCTCTACTTGTTTCACACCGCTATGTACCGAATTTTGGATTGTATCCATCTGTTGAATCATTTGTTTCATTAATTTGTTACCATTCTCTGCATCTAATGCTGATTGAGCAGACAATTCATTTACAGAGGACGATGTATTGACTATACTCTGCATTCCTTGTGTCAATTCTTCCATCGCACCCGCAGTTTGTTCCATTGCTTGCATTTGACTCTCTGCACCATTTGCAACTTCTTCAATATCCATAGTGATTTTCTTCGCTGCACTACTAGATACTTCTGATGCAGATGCTACTCCGTCTGCATGTTGGAATAAAAGCTGAATATTATTCTCTACTTCTTGCATATTTGTTCTTAGCCCTGCAATCATCTCGTTAAAATTACTTACTAATACACCTAATTCATCCTTAGCATTATAATCACCATGTACAGTTAAATCTCCTTCTTTCGCTCTTTCCATCATACGACTAACCGTTTGTAACGGAGCAACTATAAGCCTACTAATAATATAACTTACTATACATATAACGATTGTAGTAACTACTACAAGAATGATAAAGGTAATAACGGATCGATCAATCATTTTTTGAGAATCTTTAAACACTTGATCAGCTAAGTTTGAAACATACGATTCTAGATCCACTGCATAACCAGCTAACTCTATTCCCTTCGGTTTTAATTCCTTCTGAAATTCATTTACCATTTGTGACTCATTTGTTGCCTTCGCCTTTTCAAATAATTTTTTATATGTATCTTTATAACTTGGCAAAGATTTCTTCATCTTCTGAAACAGTTCATCCTCTTGCTTACTTAAATTAAAACCATCATCATATTCTTTTAATAAAGAATCATATTTTTTAAGATCCTTTTCAATATTATCAATTATCCCCTCTTTATTTGCCACTTCATTTTGTGATGCAGTAATTAATTCTAATAAGTTATATTCTAGTGAATTTTGTGTGCGAAGCATTCCTTCTAATAAAATTGCAGAATATTGATAATCATCTACTACAACCTCTGTATCGTGCTTAATCTTATTAATGGAATTAATTGCTACACTGCTCATAATTACCATACCTAAAACTGCTAATGAAATAAGCGATAATAATTTATATTTCACTTTTAAATTTTGTAAAAAATACATTTTTCCACCTTTATTCCTTTATATATAGATTTTTAGAATTTTATAGCTTATTATTTACAAAATCTCAATAAAAAGCAATGATAAATATTCCCAATATCAAACTTATATCTCTATAAAAAAAGAAGTAGCTATCATGCTACTCCTTTTTGCTTTGTTTCTCATATTGTTCAAACGTGTGAATTCTTTCAAAAATTGGTGGGTGGGTGTATAAGAAAAACTTCACTAACGCAGGCGGATTTACTTGGCTTAAACTTGTTTTTGATAAATATTGAAAAGTTTTCACACCAGATTTCCCGTCCTTCGTCATATTTAAAGCATATTGATCTGCCGCTCTTTCTTCTATACGTGAAACGTAGTTTGTTGCTGGTTGTGCTGCAAAAGAGAGTATAGAAGAAATTAAGAAAAATAAAGGTAAAATGGAGAAACATGCCACTTTTGAAATTTGCAATGTATCTCCCCATTTGCGAATACACATATTTATAATACGACTAATTAAAAACATACCTATAAACGATAGCAATACATAACTTGCAACGCCAAAGTATATATGCTTCATAACATAATGTCCCATTTCATGAGCCATGATAAATAATATCTCTTTATCTTTTAACTGCTTAAGCGTTGTATCCCACATTACAATACGGGCGTTAGGACCAATTCCTGTTACGTAAGCATTTAATGCATTCGTTTTTTCTGACATATTTACTTCATATACGTGTTTAGCAGGAATGTCAGCTTTGTCTGCTATCGCTAAAATTTTCGTTTCTAATTCTTTATTTTTCAGCGTTGAGAAGTCGTTATAAAGCGGATCAATAACGACAGGCTGTATGAATGTTAAAAAGATTGTAAATGGAACAGAGAGCGCCCACCCTGCTAGCCACCACCTCTTCGGAAATTTACGGATAAGCCATAATAGAACGGTAACTACGATTAACATAGTCGCATAACTTTCCCAAAAACCGATAACATGATCTTTTATCCAGCTTTGTGTACTTTGTGTTGAAATGCCGTAATCAACGGATACTTTCCGGCCAATCCATTGCATCGGTAAGGCAAGCACTGTTGTCAGTAATGATAAATAAAAGAAATAAATCGCAACTTGCAAGACACTTATTTTAGTCGTTTCCTTCGACCATTTCTCAAACTTTCTTGAAATACCTAGCACAAGTACAAATAATAAAATAATCCATTCAAGAGGCGTCGCTAAAAAGTATAGTAAATTTTTCACGCGCGAATAATCTTGGCTTAGCGTAAGCTCTCTAGCACTCATAAACGTTTCTGGATCTGCACTTGTTCCTTTATACATGTCCGGAATAAGTTCATGATTCCATCCAAATAAATACCAATATATAAGTAACGCAAATCCAACGTACAAAAAAAGCGACCAACCAATAACCTTCCTCACGCTATTCCCTCCTCTATGCTGCCTGTCTATTATTATTGTAAGTTCGTACACGCTAAATTAGAACAAGCTTATTATGTGAATTGCTATGGATCTTTTTATTTACATAAAAAAACTCTTCTACATAAGAAGAGTTTTACCTATCTTTAAACACTTTCTTCGGTTCATAATCCGGAAGCACTTACAAACCAACGCCTTTTACATATCAAATATACTCATAGTCTTGAAAGAATAGCGTCGTTATAATAAAACGAAACTTTAATCAGTGGGGTCTTACTGCCCGGCAAATAGCGGGATAATCTTAAAAAATCCGATTAAAACTAGTACGTACCCTACTTGCTTTTTAGATAACATAAAGAGCCTCTTTAAGGAAGTACATCTATTAATAAACTAAAATCTTGTAAAGAGAAGGAACTATATTTCATAATACCCTGTACAGCTAAAAGTAAAATAAGACCGATCACACACATATAGTTAACGCTTTCTTCACTCTTTTTTTCAGTAACGACTCCACCACTTATACATAAAATCCCCAACAAATGGAGCGCTAAATACATGAAAAAGTAAGCTTCCTCCCAGCGCAAAATAACATTCACTGTCGTTATTAACACTAGACTAAGTAAAATCAAATAAAAAAACTTATTTGATGATATCGTTTCATTCATATAATTTTATACATCCCTTTCAAATTTAGAATTAATGATGTTTCAAAGCTATAAAGTAAATGATTGTTTTCATACTATAAAACAAAAGGAAAGCCACTATTACTTTCTCGAATACTTTATGAACCCACATATACTTCTCTCCATTTTTTCTGAAGATGCGCTTCATCATTTCTTCTACAATTAGACCAAATATTAGTACAACTCCTAATACAATAAGAAGAGAAATAATATTTTCTTTTAAATGATTACTAGAAAACAAATAATACTCTGGAAACACAAACGTATCTACTACAGGTTGAATCCAATTACAAAAGCTTTTATCACACATATCTGCAATAGACGTAGCATCTATAATTTCTTTTAATATTTTTTCAACCGTCTTCTTCATCTTATTTACTCCCGACTACATCTGAAAAGCTCTTTTCCTGCTCTGCATATATAACTGGCACTTCTTTACTCCAATACTTGCGATTAACAAATAAAAAGATAAGTACTAAGTTTAATCCCGTTATAAATATAATAAGTCCAGGAAAGAATGTCGTATAATTTGAGAAGTCTGCAAAACTCATAATTTTTTCTCTACTTATTAAAAAAGACGCGCCCATTACAAATGCATTGTTTAACATATGTATTGCAATTGGCATGAGTAAACTTTCCGTACGAATATATACGATCGACAATACGATGCTGAATATGGCTGCACCGAGGAAATCAACATGTAACAATGCAAACAATATTGCTACAACGATGGTCGCTATGCTCGTTCCCCATTTTGTTGCAAAGCGTTGAAGTAAAAATCCGCGAAAAACAAACTCCCCGATAATTGGTGCGATGAATACAACCCTAATGACTTGATATACATATCCCCCAGTACTATCTATAATCGGTTCATGCAATGCATTCATAATAAAGTCTGGTGTGATCCATGCAAAACTATACATATACAAAATAAGATACCCGTAACTAAATATGCATAACATAACCGTAATGTATAAAACTTGCACCAAGTTAAATGTTTCATTTTTATTAACAAACAATGAAAATGAAATGCGATGCTTTTTATACTCATAAAAAATCCATACCATCGGAAGGATATAGAATATAAGGATATTTATAAAAGAAGAATTTTGTATATGAAATATACTTGTTAGCAACTCGCCACTACTTCTCGCTATTAAAATTAATAGTGCAAATACAATTAAAAAATATCTAGCTCGCATCACTTGAAACGGATTCACACTCATCTCCTCCCCTATGTTACTTTTATCATATCATTTGATTCTTAATTTTTTGCGAAAGAAAACCTTAAAATTTCCTTAAAAATTCCATAAGTTACAAAAGAATGATATGATATTCGAGAAAATTAGGAGGGTTGTTTATGTACCAAGCAAATATTTTACTCGTTGATGATGAAACAGCAATTTTACAATTACTAACTACCATTCTTGAAAAAGAAGGTTTTTCTCATATTACAACTGCAACATCAGCTGAAATAGCTTTATCTCTAACTAAGGAAAACAATTACGATTTAATTATTTTAGATGTAATGCTTCCTGGACAATCTGGTTTTGATATTTGTCCAATCATTCGCCAACAAACAGATTGTCCCATTTTCTTCCTATCAGCAAAAGCATCTGATTTAGATAAAATATCTGGATTTTCATACGGTGCGGATGATTATATTACGAAGCCCTTTAATCCATTAGAAGTAGTAGCACGCATGAAAGCACAGCTTCGGAGACATATGAAACAAGCAGTACCGCACGAACAAAAATCACACTCGATTTCATTTGGAAGATTTGAAATTGATCAACACTCTGCAGAACTGACAGTGGATGGTCACATTGTCGAATGTTCCGCTCAACTCTTTCAACTACTACTCTTCTTTTGCGAGAATCCGAACTACGTATTTTCGAAAGAGGAAATATACGAAAAAGTTTGGGGAGCACCTGCCTATAATGGCGATGACAACACTGTTATGGTCCACATTCGAAAACTACGTGAAAAAATTGAACACGATCCAAGTAAACCAGAATATATAAAAACTGTTCGCGGCCTTGGTTATAAGTTCGTTACAAAGTAGGGTGACGATATGAATTTTAATAAACGACTTATTATTCAATTTATCATGCAACACGTTTTTGTTTTAGTTACATTACTTATCGCTGTAGTTGCTGCTTTTACTTATTTAATTTTTCTTCTTACTAGTACTTTATATGAACCTAACATTCCAGATTCTGATAGTTTTACGATTTCAAGATACATCTCTTCAGAAGATGGGCATATTTCATTACAATCTGAAGTGCAAGATTTAATAAAGGAGAAAAATGATTGGCTCCAAGTTGTAGATGAAAACGGAAAAATCCTCTACCACTTTAATACACCAAATGATGTTCCGAATGCTTATACGAAGACATCTTTAGTCGCATATATACAACATCATATCGAAAGTAATTATAAATTTACATATTGGGAAATTGAATTAGAAGAAAAGAAAGTACTTGTTATTTATGGTGGTATGTTAAAAAGCAATGCTTTATTAACAGCAATTCAAAAGGAGCATTCCTCTTTAACAATGGATTCGTTCACATTAACAGATCAAGAAAAACAGTTACTGTCTAAAGAAAAAGCAGCACTTCAAATATTTAATCAAAATGGCGAAGAGGTTTTTTCTTATACAACCGGAAAGAAAAAAACATTTTCAGCAATACAAATCGCCCTTAATGAAAAAGAACCTTGGAATCATAAAGAAAACACGTCTAGCTTTTACGATGCAAATAGTGGCAACCTTCTCGTTGTAACTGCAAAAAATGATCACTACTACCCAGATGACGAAATTGAAGATGTATTTACTAAGAAGTTTCTCATTGGATGCGGATTAATCCTTCTTATCGTATTTGTTTATTTAGTCATTCTTTCTATTTGGTATGGTAATAAATTCGGGAAACCGTTATTACATGCGATGCGCTGGCTTAAAAATATCGCTGGTGGAAAGTATGAAGAACCTATTAGTAAAAAAGGAAAGCCTGTCAGGTTCCGGCGATCTGGTAAAGAAAAATGGTCATTCCGTTTGTTTAGAGATGTGACAAGTTCACTAGAACACCTTTCTATTACACTCAAGAAAAATGATGCGATGAGGCAAGTACTTCAGCAAACACGAGAAGAATGGATTACCGGTCTAACGCATGATTTAAAAACACCACTTAGCTCTATATATGGCTACGCATTATTACTAGAATCAAATCAATACAACTGGACCGATTGTGATATTCAACAATTTGGTAGTGTTATGAAAGAGAAATCTCAATATATGACGACATTAATTGATGATTTAAGCTTAACGTATCAATTAAAAAATAATAGCCTTCCTGCACAGCACGTAAACGTTGAAATCAATCATTTCGTCCAAAAAGTATTATTGCAATTTATTAATAATCCAACACTTCAAAATCAAAATATTGAATTCGTACCGAGCTCAAATAAAATTCAATATTTCATTGAAGAAAAATGGTTCCAGCGTATTATCGAAAACTTACTTGTAAATGCTGTAAAACATAATAACGAAACAACTACTGTCATCGTAAAACTATCACAAAACGCCAATTCCTTTATACTCTCCATTTCGGATGACGGAAAAGGAATGGATGAAAAAACGAAAGAACTTCTATTTGAACGATATTACCGCGGAACAAACACAGAAGAAAGCAACATCGGAACTGGACTTGGCCTAGCCATTACAAAACAGCTCGTTCATGCTCATAACGGGACAATTTCCGTTGATAGTGCACTCGGAAAAGGAACGACGATTATTCTTGTGTTTCCGTTTCGTTCGTAGGAAAGACGCTATGTGGCGTCTTTTCTTATGGGGAAGTTTGATGGTACATGAAATTATGTTACTCGCCTTTTATTCTAGCTTATTGCGATAGTTCGGCGGTATATGAAGTTATATCAGCGATTTTTAAGATATATCGAATTGCCAACAAAAACCAACAATACCAGTCTACTTCCCCTACTATACAAAGTAAAAATAAAACTATTAACAAATACATTTCTAAACTGTTATACTATAAATAGAAGTATAAACTAAATAAGTTTTGCATAAAATGAAGTAGACGAGGTGCTTCCAACACCCCGTCACTGCAACTAATTACCGCGAGGTGGAAGGTTGCAACTAAAGCTTATTTGCGCTTAGAAGACTTCCCACGCTTCGCAGGCAGACGGGTGGTCTTCTTTTTGCGCTTTTTTGCCGTTAATTTCTTAAATCCCAAAACTATACCTTCTCTAGCTATAGTTTTTGTGATTTCCAACAAAATTTGCAAAAGAAATTCCATACGATTACACCTCCTTACTCCATTAAATGAAGAAAGGGCATAACCTTCCACCCGCAATATTTAATTGCTACTTTATTTTACCATTTTTAAATGTATTACAGATGAGGCAATACAAATTTAACAATCTACTCGTAAAAATAACCTTTCACAACTCACTATGAAAGGTCATCTCCATATTTTAGCTATTTCCCTACTAACACAAACACATTCTCATCAGGTGCTTCCATTACTGCAACATGTCCTGATTCCGTTGGAAATGGTTCGCGAATCCATTTTACATCTTTATTATCTTTTAAACTTTCATACGTTTGTTGTACATCTTCTACTAATACTTCCACTTCCGTAAAATTAATATCCGGATGATTGCTTATTACTAACTCCGAACTTTTCTCATCTGGAAATTTCAATCCTATTAACGTCCAAATAGCTCCTTCTTCTATTTCTCTTTCTATCATCCAGTTTTGCTTCATTCCCATTTCTTTATAGAAAGAAACTGATTTTTCTATATCTTTCGTATGTATAGATACACATTCTAGTTTTTTGAACATTTTCCTATTTCCCCCTTCATGAAAAAGCGAACCATCTCCCAATGATTCGCTCTTACCCTATTATTTTTTCTTCACCGGTATCCAAAGCTCTACTTGTGCAAACTCACTCTTATCTTCGTGGCAACGCTCATCGTACAGTTCAAACTCTGTAACTCCGCAATGTTCATATCCTGAATGCGGGAACCATTCTGAGAATACTGCATTCCAAGTTTGGTGAATAGACGATACCATTTCTTCATGAGGAACTTTCGGCGTTGTAAATACTGCATATGTTGCTGCCGGGAAAGTACGCTTTGCAATTTCATTTGGTACATTTTCAAAATCTGTAACTTCCATTCCGATAATATAAGTGAAGTCTCCTGTTTCTAAATTAAAATCAGTACATAATCCAAGCTCTACCCATTGGCTCGTATCTTTACGATTCGGAATCGTTGTCCCAAGATCTTTTTGTAAATATTCTTGCCAAAATACTGGAATGTCTTGATGGTTTTTCCCTTCTTTACTTGTCGTCTTCAATTCATAACCCGCCACTAAAAATTCTGGTTTATTTACAATACGATATTCCATTTGTATGCCCCCTAAATACGGATTTAATTTTCTTTGCTTTACATTCACTCTGTAATACATCGGTGTTTCGATTTCTTGTTTTCGATATTCACTCGGTGTCATTTGAAATAATTTTTTAAAGGCTCTCGTGAACGTTTCGTGAGATTGAAAGCCATGTTCAAACGCGATATCAATAACTTTTTCATCCGTATGAGAAAGTTGATAAGCTGCCCGGGCTAACCTCCTCTTTCGAACATACTCCATTACTGTATCCCCTACTAACGCCTGAAATACACGATGAAAATGCGACTCAGAAAAACCTGCAACCCGCGCTAAATTACGCAGCGTTTGTTTTTCCATTACATCTTCCTCGATATAATCAATTGACCTTTGAATTTGTGTTTCATAGCTTTCCATCTCTATTCACCCGCCTTATATGTATTATGATAAAAGAGAATCCTATCCAATTCTTGACGTTTTTTACTATAATTCCATAAAAAATTGTAACTTTTTTATATGTATTTCGTTGTTATGTATGAAGGGAGGGAAATGTAGTGAAACGTAAACAATATTTACTCAGAACATATGCAAGATTTATTTCGCTATCTTCTCTCCCTAACCGGAGATTCCCCCTATGCGGAAGATCTCATGCAAGAAACATTTTACCGAATGCTCGTCCATATTGACTATTATAAAGGGGAAGAAATTAGGCCGTGGTTATTTACAATTGCCTACAACGCCTTTATCGATTGGTATCGAAAAGAAAAAAAATATAAAACAACTACAGTGGAAGAATTCCATTTACCAAACGCGCCAAGTACAGAACATGAATATTTCGTAAAATTTGAGATCGCTAGTTGGTTAGAAAGTTTATCTTCTCTTCCGCTCGAAAGACGAAATGTCCTGCTACTACGAGATTACTATGGATTCTCCTATAAGGAAATAGCAGAAATGACTGGTCTCTCATTAGCGAAAGTAAAAATTGAATTACACCGCGGACGAAAAGAAGCGAGAAACATAGAGGAGTGATACAGATGGGTTGTGCAGCATTTAAAAAACTATGGGAGAAGTACGAAAACGGAACACTCACGCATGATGAACAAGAACTGTTAGAAAGTCATATTGAGTCATGTGAAGCGTGTGAAGCTTACTTAGATGAGCTGTTAACAAAGACAGAACCAATTAAGAAAAAGTTACCTCCAAAAGATTTTAAAGTTCCTTTTTGGAGAATTAAGTGGAAACATCGTTTACAAACGTTTGGTTTTATATTATCAATTTGCATCGTTATCTATATAATCGGCGGGGTATTATCAGCCTTTTATTTTCAAGCTAATAATGATAAAAGGCTAGAAGAAATTAGAGAGGTTCCTTCGCTTACACTTGAAGCAACGATCCCAAATAGCCGTGTTATGGGAGGCGGAACAAGTGTAGAAGCTTTTTTCCGTACGAATAGCCAATTTGATTTAGTACGAACCGTGGGTAAAAAAGAAATCCCCCTCGGTACAATAGAAACAAAAAGCTTCTTATCATCTGTAGATGTTACGAAGCGAACTTGGATGAATCCGTTCTATCAACCAAAACTCTTCTTTGTTCATCCAAAAACAGAGCAGGGTGATTATTTA
The DNA here is from genome assembly GCF_022663475.1 of Bacillus cereus group sp. BfR-BA-01382. Lineage (NCBI taxonomy): Bacteria > Bacillati > Bacillota > Bacilli > Caryophanales > Bacillaceae > Bacillus > Bacillus cereus group sp. BfR-BA-01382. The sequence continues at coordinate 40,488 of NZ_JAKUFQ010000004.1, read as the reverse complement.
AAGGATTCATCAAAAAAAGTATGGGATACACTTGCAAAAGTACATGATGGAACCGTTGCAGAAGTAGCAATTTCTTTTGATAAAGCTTACACTTTAAAAGAATTAGAACCGCTTTTATATAGTATATTTGAGGCACAAGAACTCCCTCCAACTCCTGTATGGTACGCTTTAGATACAGGGCAAGAAAGAAAAAATGTAGATAACTATATCCTACATGGCGGAGAAGCTATAGGGTTTCCAGAAAATGTAAGATTCCTCGATAATGAAACTGACGGGCAGAAAACGCAAGAAGACAAAGTAACCGAAATGATGCGCGTCCTTTCTATCCATAAAAAAACGGTAAGCAAAATAGCAGCGCTTTCTGAGAAAGAACTAAACTTAGATAAACGTTATCAATATGTAAAAGAGAATGGCGTAAAAGTATACGGCATTGTCATTACTGGCCCGTCGAAAGAGTTATTAAAATTACAAAACTCCCCGCACGTACGTTATGCGACTCTTGGAGATATTGAGATTTGGAATTGGTTTAATAATTAATAAAAAAGAAGTAGCGCTCTAAAAAAGATGCGCTACTTCTTTTTTATTCCGAAATCAATTTCACATACATCCCTCTCACCGCTTTTTCATAAGCAATATCATTCATCTGTCTTATGCTTTCTGACACAACAGACGAGTGAATAACTTCATCTTCACAAAGTAACGGCGGATCAATAAGACGCACTTTATTTTTCTGATGTAAATCATAATCGTTTCTATCTTCTATTACTTTTATATTTGGATGAACTTTGCTTAATAAAACTTCTACTTCGGGGTCATTACATTGCTGTAATTTCGAAATAAGCTCATCATCTTCAAGAAGAAAATCATCTGCATGAATAATCCTTTTATGAAGAGCTACCTTTAACGTTTTCGCTAACATATCATTTCCGTAAATATTCATTGGTTGCATAAAGAAATCAATTACTTCTTTGTAATACGTTTCTGTAAACCACTCTGCCATTTCGATACTTTGAAGAACCATTCTCTTCTCTACTGCAATGACATCCTCTAAAAAACTGTGAACTTCTTCTAAAGAAATATAACCATATGTATACATATCTCGTAATGTATAATCCACTCGATCTGCGCATAATTCGGGCGCTGATCTTTCCAGTAACGTCCACTTCGAATCATCTAATAAAATATCTTCATAGTTATAACCATGCTTCGCAAGGATCGCTGGAATTTCTGAGTTTTTCACAACAGAACTAAATATCTCTTCATGATAACTTTCATCTTTATTATCAAAAACGTAATCAATCACGTGGGAAAAAGCAGTATGTGATACGTCATGTAGTAAACCAGCAATCTGTTCTTCTACTGAACCACCTAGTTTTTTCACTAATAACATAACACCCACTGAATGCTCAAAGCGAGTTACATTCCATTTCTCGTTCATTAAGTAACTTGCGCCTGCTTGATGAATTCCCTTTAGTCTTTGCACAGACTTACTTAAAATTAATTCTTCTACTACTTGATCCACTTCAAATTCTCCGTATAGTACATCTGATATGATCACTTACAATCCCCCTTTATTTTAATCGAGTCTCTTTTATGAAATTAGCACCAACATAAATATTTATTGTTATTTGTTTTTATTGAAAAAATAGAGAGCCATCAGCTCTCTATTTCATAACCCCTATTCAAATGTAACTTCTACCTGCACAATCTCCGACCTACTACCAAGTCTAAGCGGTGGTCCCCAAAATCCAAATCCAGAAGAAACAATTGCGTGGAACGCGCCTTTTTGTGCGTATCCCCAGTCTAGCTCGTACATTCTTCTCGTTACAATATGATTGGGCGCCATTTGTCCGCGGTGCGTATGACCGGATAATAATAAATCTACACCTGCCGCTGCTGCTTGTTTCAACTCAAATGGCTGGTGATCCATTGCGATAACAGGCATCAATTTATCTACCGTACTCATTAATTGTTCAAAGCTTTGGCGATCTCGCTCTGTTTTATCTCTTCTTCCAACGAGATAAAAGTCATCTTCAATTGTAATCACTTCATCTAAAAGAATACGAATATCAATCTTATCCATCTCTTGTAAAAACTCTGGAACTGCTCTGCCGTAGTATTCATGGTTTCCTAAAACGCCATATACGCCTAATGGAGCTTTCATTTGTTTCATGATCGGTCCCATATTCTTTTGAATGAACACACCTGGATGATCATCGATAATATCACCTGGCAGTAAAATAATATCAGGTTCCATCTCATTTACATGACGAACAAGTCTTTTTAAATGCGAAACGCCAGACAGTTTACCGAAATGCATATCAGAAGCCATCGCAATGCGTAAACTTTTACGCCCCTCTACCTTTTTCGGTATGTGCACCTCGTACTTTCTTACTACCGGACTATACGCATTAAATACTCCATACGCAAAGATAAAGATAAATGCAGCTATCACAGCCGCCCCTGTCCAAATAATTGCCGCTTCTTTCTCTACTGAAAACTGTAAAAGAAAGACCATAATATCAGCTAATGGCAACAACATAAGCGCATATTGTATAACCGCAAACCAAATCGAACCTATCGTTCGCAGAAATGGCAAAAACTTAAACACTTGCACGAGAATGTACGCATATGAAATAAATGCAACTATGAAAGCATAATATCCCCAAGATTCCCAGCCAAATACCGCATGAAGCCAAACCCATCCGTTCCAGCCAATGTAAAACATAAGTAGTGTGTATATAATTAATATGGTAAATATATTGAGATAACGAAGATTCTTCACAGCCAGCCTCCTTATTGATTTCTTCTATTATAACTTGTTATGCACTTATAACGTAAATATTAAGCACTTCGCTCATCATAGTAAAAACCTATAGTTGTTAGACTTGTATCTAACAACTATAGGCACCATTTATATCAACATTGTTTTTACAAATGCTCTTTATAAAAACTTGTTAATTTTTCAACTGCAATTCTTACTGGTTCTGGTTGGTCGTATAAATCGTAATGACTCGCACCTTCCACAACAAGTAAATCTTTTTTCTCTGAAGCTGCTTTCTCATACAGCTCATGACCATCTTTATAAGAACCGAATGCGCCTTGCTTACTGCCGACAATAATTTGCAGCGGCTGCGTTAATAACGTATCTGCTAAATGGAACGCATCAAAACCGATTACGGATCCCATACTCGTAAAGTTTAACTTATTTGGCGAGTTCACACTTTGACCTCGCGGCGTTGTGTAATACTCAACTGCTTCTACAATATCTATATCCGTCATACCCGCTGCTACTAACTCTTCCTGATTTTTAGGAATCCAATTTGTAATCAGTTCCTCTGCTCCGCGTGCTTCAGCAGTACGTTGTTTACCAATCGCCTCTAACACCCCAATTGGATCAGCTTCACGATTTAATCGGCCAATATTTGCACCAACAACTGTGCCAACCGCTTTAATGCGGCGCTCTGTCATCGCAGCATTTACTGCATAACCACCACCTGCACACACGCCTAACACACCGATACGTTCTTCATCTATATAAGGAAGGGTAGTTACATAATCTACTGCTGAGCGAATATCCTCAACTCGCGCAGCTGGCTCTTCAATATACCTCGGCGCACCTTCACTTTCACCTTGATATGATGCATCAAACGCAAGCGTTACATATCCTTGTTCCGCTAACTTCTCGGCATACAATCCTGCTGTTTGATCTTTACAGCTACTACCTGGATGCACACAAACAATCGCTGCATTTTGTTTCTTTTCCTCAGCACCTTCAGGAATGTTCAAAATACCTGCAACTTGTAAACCTCTTGCATAAAATCTTACATTTTTCTTCGTAACTGCCATATATAAAACCACCCTTATCTTATTTTTAATTTTACACTTGTGAGAGTTATTACTCACGTGTATATTTATAATAAAGCGAGCAACCACTTGTTTCAATGACCACATTTACGCATTTGGGTGATAATACACACGTAACGAAATATGTGTATCAACAACGGAGGAACACCATATGGAGAAAATCGATAGAAGAATTATAAAATCACAAAAAGCCATTCAATCCACATTTATAGAGATGTTAATTACAGATGGTTTTGACGAAATTACAGTAAAAAACATTACAGAAAAAGCAAACATCGGGCGAAAAACTTTTTACTTACACTATCTAGATAAGTACAATTTATTAGATAAAATTGTGGATGATCATTTAGACCAACTAAAAGAAATATGCTATGAGAAACAAAACAAAGGTTATATAGAAGGAACTGTTATATGGTTTGAATACTTCAAAGAGCACAAACCATTTTTCGCGGCACTATTTAGAAGTAACAGTACATTATCATTTCAAAAAAAATTACTAACTTTCATCATGGGTGAAATAGAAAAAAAATTAAACACAAACACATCAGTAAATAAAAACATCGATAAACATATCGTCTTAAAATTTTTAGGAACAGCTGTAATGGGCATTTTGGAATCGTACGTATTGGATGAAATTGATAGTGATGTTGCGTTTGTTGCGACGCAAGTTGGGGAGTTGATGAGGAGGAATATATAAACAATACAGCGGCGATTCCCTTGAGAAGGATTCATAAAATTTCACTATCCAAAACTCACCTATGCAATTATGCATAACTATCCCTTCCGTTTTATTTTCATGTTACGATATAAACGAAATACGACATATATCGACAAAGATAAAAGGAAGTGATTGTATGAAACGCTCTAAAACATACTTAAAATGTTTAGCATTATCCGCTGTTTTTGCTAGTAGCGCTGTAACTCTTTCAACACCTGCTGCTTACGCACAAACGACGTCACAAGTTGTAACAGATATCGGGCAAAATGCAAAAACACATACGAGCTATAATACATTTAATAATGATCAAGCTGATAATATGACAATGTCTTTAAAGGTAACTTTTATCGATGACCCTAGCGCTGATAAACAGATTGCCGTTATTAATACAACTGGTAGTTTTCTAAAAGCAAATCCTACTATAAGTGATGCACCTATTGATAACTACCCAATCCCTGGCGCTAGTGCAACATTACGTTATCCTTCACAATATGATGTTGCATTTAACCTTCAAGATAACAGCGCTCGTTTCTTTAACGTAGCACCTACAAATGCTGTAGAAGAAACGACTGTAACATCTAGCGTATCTTATCAACTTGGTGGCTCTGTTAAAGCTTCTGTAACGCCTAATGGCCCTAGCGCTGAAGCGGGTGCAACTGGTCAAGTCACTTGGTCGGACTCTGTAAGCTATAAACAAACTAGTTATAAAACAAATTTAATTGACCAAACAAACAAAAACGTAAAATGGAACGTATTCTTTAACGGATATAACAATCAAAACTGGGGTATTTACACACGTGATTCCTACCATTCTTTATACGGAAACCAACTGTTCATGTACTCTCGCACATACTTATATGAATCTGATGCAAAAGGTAATTTAATACCGATGGATCAACTTCCAGCATTAACAAATAGCGGTTTCTCTCCTGGTATGATTGCTGTTGTTATCTCTGAAAAAAATACAGATCAATCTAACTTACAAGTCGCTTATACAAAACACGCCGACGACTACCAACTTCGTCCAGGCTTCACATTCGGAACTGCAAACTGGGTTGGAAACAACGTAAAAGACGTTGATCAAAAAACATTTAATAAATTGTTCACACTAGATTGGAAGAATAAAAAGTTAGTAGAGAAAAAATAAGTAAAAAAACGAAGGGACTATTTAGACTCTTCGTTTTTTTACTTATTCATAATAAGATCCCGCGAGTAATACCGTCGCTATGAAATTCCATGATATATTTTTAGGCATCTCTTCACCTTTATTTTGAAAAGCATCCATTAAAATATCAATGCTTTCGTCACTTATAATCAATTTATCCCCTTTTATTTCCTTTTTATAAAAAGACATATTTCCTCTCCTTTACTCTCTTATACATATCCCTTGAAGACTCTCTTTTTCTTTCTATCACACTAAACCACGCACCACTTCTTCTAATAATAAATTCAACCATTCATCCAATTTGTTTTAAAACACTCTAATACACTCAGCTTTCTTTCCATAGTACTATCTCGACATTATACTCATTCTTTAGAAAAGAAAAAGCACTTCTCATTGCTTCATCTACTACAATAAGGCTAGAATAAATTAATCCTCTTTGAGCATCGTCATATCCAATGAAATGTAATACTTCTTTTGTATATAACATGAAATCTTCTAATTCTAATTGCACACCAAAGTCCCAATTTTCATGTGCATACCATACAATAATCTTCTTAGACAATAAACTAGTTAATTCACGTTCAAATTCTTTTATTTCATTGATAACTTGTTCAGCATTTAATTCACTCATAACTTTGATAGGATTCGGTGTTTCATCAATTAAAAAGTTTACTAATGAAGCAATTTTCTTCCCGCTAATAATCTCAAATTCTTTTATAGACGGACATAACATTAAAAACTTTTCTCTAGTAGCCTTTTCCTCTACCTTTTCTCTTAACATTGCAATTTTCTTTAGACGTTCATTCACATTTATCACCTCATACATTCAGTAAATTAACATAATAAAGCCTATCATCCGTTTGAAAATACATAACCGATCCGCGGCTATAATAATTAACAAATTGAATCGGCTCTCCAAAATGTTCATAGTATTTTTTCTGAATGTCACTTAATTTATTTTTTCGAAAAAAATTCATTTATGCTCTACAACCCTCTTTCTACTATACAACCTTGTTATTAAAGATAGATTTCTTCTTTCCAACTACTGGATTTAGATTGAACTACTATTAGATTTTCACTTTCCCATTTTAAGGTACCCAAAAATCTTGCATACACCATTTCATTTCCTACTTCTTCCACCAATAGTTGATCTCGAATCTTTAATCCCTTTTCATCATACACTTCACATCGTAGTTGGAAACCTTTAACACGATGAATTCCTTTTAATATCGCTATCCTCTTACGGCTTGGGCTTTTCTTAGGTGTCTTCCCAACTAAAAATATTCCTTCATAGTTTTGCTTCACAATTTCATCTAAAGATTCCTCTATATACCCTTTAACAACAGATGATGAAAGAGTAGAGTTTTCTTCAAGTCCAGGGACAACATATTGGCGTACTAATTTGCAAAACTCTTTGTATTTCTCTTCAACTGAATTTAATGCTAAAAAGTCCATAAAATCATATGGAACATATATACGAATTTCACCCAAAGCTCTATTTACTTCATATGAAATATCAGTGTTTTCGTTAGCTAAACAAAAGACAGTTACTTTTTCAATCTCTCTTAATCCCATCTCAAACTCGCTAACTTTCTTTGAGAAAATTAGCTCAAAAATTCTAATTTCATGTACAAGCAAATAATGTTTTTTAGGACGTTTTTTTTTCCAATCGTAAAACTTTACTTCAAGCAATATAATTCACTCCTTTAAATTTATCACCATGGCATCAGGGACCTATGATACCTTTTATTAATTTATTAAACTGTACTCCTTTTTCATTCTACCTTATCTATATTTTTAATATGCTTACTCACAACGCACGCGGTGACATAACAGCCATAAATACATCACTTCTCTCACCTGGTGCTATATACACTCCTTCTGCATCTAAATATTCAATGGAAAAGGCTGCTAGCTCATACGCCATTTCTTGATCGCATTCAAAAAGTGGATTTATAAAAACCTCACTTCCTGTAATCTTTTGTAAATCTTTCAAACAGTTAGACTTACTTCTTGCATAATCAGCCACATTCTCATTAACCCAAGACCACATCCAACTGTTACTCTTTTCAGACCAAGAACCTATAAAAACAACACTAAATTCAAGTAATACTTGACCATTTTTTTTAAACTGTAATATACATTGATCTTGATCATACCAATACTCATCAAAGTTATAGATATTATAATCCGAAATGAATTTTTGCTGTTTACTTTCTAATTTGTCATAACACATAACAAGATAATTCTCGAATTGTTCATCCGTCATTGCCAATTATCACACGCTCCCTTCATTCAAGATCTCCACTACAAACAATATATCTTATATCTTACTCTCTCAAAACCTATATAAAGTGAAACTTTAATTAGCCCTTACCAATCGGGCTTTTACCAATAGCCCCCCGCCCACATATCATATACGTTTCTATCACTAAGATATCTTAATATATACAAAGAAAGAAGAACTTATATAAGCCCTTCTTTCCGTAAATAGTTTCTTTACTCCGTCTAATTTATTTTATCACGATAAATAAATTCAACATTACACAAATGCACCCCAACCATCTGTATATCCACCAAACTCTTCACCCAGTTTATTCAATTCCTTTTGCATCTCTACAATATCCTCATAAATTAAGAACATTTCTTTAGAACAAGTACATGTCCAATCTTCAAATTCTTCATTATAATCTAATTCACAATTTAAGCCCAGCTCTTGTAGTCTGCCAATTATTTTTTCTCCATTACCTTGATCAGGAATTGCAATAAAGAAATCTACTATATGTTTTTTATTAAAATCTATACCTTGTTTATATAACATATTTAATACTTGTCCATCTTCATCTTTTGGGAATTTCATTATTTCTCTCCTTTTTCTACAGCATATAATAAACCTTCATTTGGAACAAAAAATATTCCATTACTTAAAGTCCTCTTTACCCGTTATTTTTAAGTTTTTTCCATTCTGTATACCTAATATCAATCACTTCTTTTAATTTAAAGTAATTTTCCCAAGTATCTTGCACTTGATATAATGTATCACACTCTAAAAATACATCATCATAATCATCTAAATATAAACCTTTTTCAAAATCAAAATAATCTATTGCAAATTGATTCCCTTCATCATTTAACATGTCATCGCTTAAAACCCCATCCCAGAACATATAAACTTGAGTTCCAGTCATTTTTCTAAGCTTAAATTTATTAATTTCCTCTTCAGTCTCTTCTAAGAATTCATCACTAAATAAATTATTATCAATAATCCAACCTAAGAACATTCCAGTATGTACAAATGCTTGCTCCATCGGTAGTTCTTGTGGGAAATCTCCTTCATAATGATATTTAGCTTTATCGTAAATTATCGTTTGGAACAAAATTCTCACTCCTATTTCACATAATATAATTGAACTCAAATAAATTAAATTAATAAAAAGCGTCTCTCTAGCATTTTATAATAATACTTCTTTTTCATAATCGAAATAATGGTTCTTAATCATTTAATTTATAAAAATAAATAATTCTTTGATACACTCTTTAAAAAGGTAAGTTGACTAAACTCTGTGGGGGTTTTGCTATTAAAGGCTAAGTCTATCGCTACTGCTCAAGGTTACAGTGCACCATCATCACTCGCAGGCACTAAAATTCGATATGGACTTTCCAGCATTATAAAACCTGTAAATAAAAACCCCTATAAGTTACATTCGAAGTTTATGTCTAATCATAAAAACGTCGAATGTTTCCTTCTAGGGGCTACTAATATTTATAATTAATAGAAAATCTAGAGTTTAATGTTTTTCCAGCCAGAAAAACCAGATATAAACAATTAACCCCACTATACTCACGAAAATGAATAACTAACCTTGTTTATCCTAGATTCATATTAGAAAGAAAGTTTTCAAATAACTCCAATTCAAATTTATCCCTCGTCTTTAAATACTCTTTCTTTTTCTCAATGATTTGTTCTAACATCTCTTCTTTATTTAATAACAAGGCTAATCCAATAGCATTTTTTGCTCGAGCCCCATCAAATATTGTCCCTATTAATCCAGCCTCATCATCATCTCTTACACATAAATCAAATACATTTTCCACATCTACATACTTATCAATATATGGAATGAAGTATTCCTTAACTTCTTTTAAAATATCCATAGTAACAGGTAAAATATCTTCTTCCTTTTCAACACGCCACCTTTTTTGCTCCCTATGGACTAAATTCCCTAACTCAACCCCAATCGTATAGGTTTCCTTTTTCTCTTTAATTGTTAAACCTTCATCCCATTGATTTTTCATATTTTCTAATTCGTCAAACCGAATTCCCACATCCACCGTCACATGAAAATCTTCTGGGTGATTGATAAAGGCTAAATGTATACTGATTTTTCCTTTATCAAATTTTTTCACCAGGTCTTGTTGTGTAGTTCTAGTCTTATAACCGTTTTCTTTTAATGCTTCACCTAGACCTTGCAATAACTTTAATTTTAGTTCTTTTTTATTCATAATAACTATCCTCCTTACTTAGGGGTGACAACAACGGTTCGTATTTTACGAACTTGGTCTTTCAATCTACGAGGGGCATTCTTCCCTATAATCTTTCCTCCCTGTTTCCTCATTAGCTTATCCTTTTTTAACTGCATCGCAGTTCCTCTAGCATTACCAGCTTTAACTTCTACCGCCAGTAATTTGCCACGAGGTGTTCTAACTAAATGATCAACCCTTCTAATACCTTTAGAAGTACGAACACTAACTTGACTTCCTAATACATCATATCCCTTTTTCTTTAATGCCGATTTTGCAAGTTCCTCAGCCCTTGCTCCTGCTCTTTTATTAGCTGCTAATGTAGCTCTTTTTTTCGCTTTTCTTGCTGCTTGTTTTGCTGCTTGTTTTGCTGCATAACGTGCTATATGAGGGGCAGCCATCCTTGCACCCGCTATTACAAGTGGAGCAACAGGTATATTACCATCTGGATCTATCAACATTACTGGATTATTATCACCATAAGTATACCCATTCATTGTAACCGGATCATCTTCATCACCCGGATCAGGATCCACCGATAAGAACACACCATGATCTGGATTATAATAACGCGCAATTAGATAATACATGCCGATCTCTTTATCATACATGTATCCCGCATATCCAAACGGATTATCTGCGGCGATACCTTTTGCGTCGCTTTTTAATACGTTACCCCATGAATCATATTCATACGTTGCTACAACTTCTCTATTTTGATCTGTCATCGCAACGACATCACCACGTGGGTTGTAGTGGTAATATAATGTTTGTCCTTTTGATTTCATGGCTAGTCGTACGCCACTTGTCGAGTATACATATTGACGAAGAACATTTCCACTACCATCTGTCTCATATAATGGGTTAATGCTGTCTCCATCATAGAAATAACGTGTTACTTGACCATTTACACTCTTTTCAATACGACGATTATCCTCGTCATACTTATAAATTGCGAATGCATTGCTCTCACCTTGTTTTGTAATCGCTACAATTTGGTCGTCTTCATTCCATGTATACTTATACTTTCCATCAGACGTACGATTTCCATTCGCATCATACGTTAACGATTCGTTTCCGAATTTTACAAGTTGATTTCCTTCATTAAATGTTGCCGCTATAGATTTTGTTTCTTTTCCATTCTCTACAACTTTCACACTTGTACGGTTTCCAAATCCATCATATGTGTATGATTTAGTTGTTCCGTTTGGTAGTGCTTCATTTAATAATTGGTTAATGGGGTCATATACAAAGTTTGTTTCTGTTACTTTTCCGCCCGCACCTTCATGTTTAATCTTCGTATTGAAGTTTAAAGATAAATACATTTAACAATTGATAAAATAAAACAAGGGCTTTTTTGGAATCATCGGTTAAACTTGCAATTTAGTTGAAGAAGGCACAAACTGATGATGCGGAAAAACGTAGTATATAGAAGACTATGTAAGGAGTTTTTCATATGATTGATAACAGAATTTCGAAAGATTATGACCATGAAATAGATGATTCTTTAAAAGAAATTACAGATACAACCATCTTACTTAATTTTCAAAAAGCGATTGTAAGTTTATATCCTCATCTAATACCAATTCATGCTTTTGCCTATGACGCATGGGATGATATTGTAATGCCATTGTTTTATGAAATGGTATATAAAACCTTTGCTTTTAAATACGGGATAGATATTAACTTTAAAGAAACTCATACCTATATGTTTTCGCTTAATAGTTATAAAGGGATACATCACATCGAGTGTGTTCCAAAGTGCACGACATTTAAGATTTATATTAACGAAGAATGGATTGAAATGGATAATAAAAGTTTGAAAGAAAATGTATTTGTATTTAAGTCATTTGGGGATGGATTGCATTTTCTAACTGGTGGAATTGAAATTGCAGATGCTTATCGTGTAGGATTTGACCTTGTTGAGGTTGATATTGTTTCTACCATAACAGGTCTTCCATCTAAAACAAGTATTTTTATTGATAAAGAGCATGTAGACTTTGTGTTTGTTGCAGAAACATATGATACAAATATCCAAAATTAAAAATTTCATGTAAGAAAGTAGGAAGAATATCTTCATTACTACTAGTACCAAATAGTTATTTGAACACGCTCCGCTATTATATATACAAACTTCCTACTACATTTCATATGAGAAAAAGTTATTACGATAAACAAAGAAAAGGTCTCCTAAAATATATTTTAGGAGACCTTTTCTTCATTACACTTGCATCGCTTTCTCTCTCAATGCTCTTCTTAACAATTTACCCGTCGTATTCTTCGGTAATTCTATTAAAAACTCAATGCTTTTCGGCACTTTATATTTCGCTAAATGTAACGTACAGTAATGCATTAGTTCTTCTTCTGTTACGTTTGCTTGCTTCAAAACGACGTACGCTCGCACAGCTTCTCCTAAGTTTTCATCAGGAACACCGATTACAACAACTTCAGCTACTGATTGGTGCGTATATAATACTTCTTCTACTTCACGAGGATATACGTTATAACCGCCAACTAGGACGATATCTTTTTTACGATCAACGATATAGAAGTAACCTTCTTCATCCATTTTCGCTAAGTCACCTGTATATAGCCAGCCGTCTTTCAATGTCGCAGCTGTATCTTCTGGTGCATTATAGTATCCTTTCATAACGTTAGGTCCGCGAACGATTAATTCGCCGACTGCGCCGACAGGTACTTCTTCCCCAAGTTCATTTACAATTTTATTTTCTACATGCCAAATATTTGTGCCAATTGATCCTGGTTTACGAGGACGATCTAGCGGGTTGAAACAAGTAACTGGTGATGCTTCTGATAAACCGTATCCTTCTGAAACAATAACGTTAAAACGTTTTTCAAAGTTTTGCAGAAGAGCAACAGGCATCGATGCACCACCGGAAATACAAAGGCGAAGCGTCTTCACATCTTCTGCGCTTGCTTCTTCAAATAAATATAAATAATTGTACATCGTCGGTACGCCAGCAAAGATCGTTGGTTCGTACGTACGACAAATACGGAATACTTCTTTCGGACTAAATTTCGGTAACATTAAAATCGTTGCTCCGTTCACAATCGGTGCATTTACCGCAACTGTTAAACAGAATACATGGAACATTGGCAGTGCCGCAACGACGCGATCGTCAGCAGTAAATTGTAAATAAGACGCAACATCATTCGCATTACTATATAAATTTTTATGTGTGAGCATAGCGCCTTTCGGTTTTCCAGTTGTACCTGAAGTGTATAGGATAACCGCTACATCCTCTTCATCTAGTTCAGGGCCTTCGTATTGTAAATCTCCAGCCCCCACAAAACTAGTAAACGTTTTCATTTTTTCGGTTTCTGTATGGTTAAAATCTGATGAGGTTTCGCATATGATGATGTTTTCTAATGAAGGAAGTCTTGTTGTAAGAGATTGTATAACAGGTAGAAGGACGTCGAGTACGATGATTGTTTTTACATCTCCATTTTGTAAAATGTAATGCATTTCGTCTGCTGTATAAATTGGATTAACTGGAATAACAGTTGCTCCGGCTTTCATTGTTCCGTATAAACCGACCAAAAAATGTGGTGAGTTCCCAACAACTAATGCGACATTGTCCCCTTTTCCAATGCCCATTTCTGCTAAATTGCTAGAAAACCTTGTGACCATTTTGTTTAATTGGTCATATGAGACCGACTGATCCATAAATATATAAGCCGGTTTTTCCCCCTTCTTTTTTGCCGTTTCAGCCAAAGATTGAACGAGATTCACAAAAACCCCACCTTTATAAAATTTAGAATATTTAAAAATTCTAAATTAATTATATTAAAAGAAAATTAAAGTGGCAAGTGATATTCTATTAACTGCATATAGACAGATCACCTTCTCTTAGTTTAATTTGGAAAAATAAGGGGATTTTATTTACAAGTAATTTATAACACTAGACCAAAAATCATTTTAGGATAATATGCACTCATCTTTTTTCTAAGATTTTCAAGTTCCTCTTTATTTAAGCTCGTATACTCCCCATACAAATTCAAAACGTCCGCTCCATTTTCATGAAAATACACGGTAACATATAATGCCGGTAACCCTTTGTTGTTTTCATCTATTGATAAGACGACATCTGGCGTTTTATTAACAGTGCTGAATGTTTCATTTCTTTTCCACTTCTTATTTTGAAACATGTCTTGTATATCATGTATCTTTCGTTTGTTATCTGTATGCGTAAAATATATAACATTATCCTCCGCTGGTTTTCCGATAGACAAAATTGTACGACTTGAGGGCGATCCACTGTTACACGCTGTCATTCCGATGACAAAGCTGAGTAATAATACAACGTACATTACCCTTTTCATATCAATCCGCCTCCTTTTGAATATATATATTCCTTTATAAGAGGCAGATGTCCTGTGATTTTATGGTGAATGAAATTATATCCGCGATTTTTCGAATATATCGACTTACCGAAAAAACGCGACAATCTACGCAAAAAAAGAGGCTGCCCGTTATGGCAGCCTCCCTCATTTTTAGAAGAATAAATGTAAGAAATCTTCAGTTGTAATGTTACCGAAGTAGCGTGCGATATCTACGCCTTCTAAAGCTGCAGTGAATGTATCTTTATCGAACTGAACGCCTGTTAGACGCTCTTCGATATCATGAACATCTAGTGAACCGAAGAAGTCGCCGTAAATTTTGCATTCTGTTACTGTTCCTTTTTTCACTTCCAGACGAACGTCAACTTGTCCAACTGGGAAGCGGTGTGAATGTTGTAAGTTGAACTTCGGTGATTTTCCGTAGTTCCAGTCCCAATTGCGGTAGCGCTCTTCAGAAAGTTTATGGATTTCTTTCCAATCCTCTTCTGTTAATTCATACGTTGGGATTTCTGTTTCTCCTTCGAAAATTGTTTCTAGAAGAAGTTGTCTAAACTCTTCTGTCGTCATTTCTTCGTTTAGGAACTCTGTAATGTTCGCAACGCGGCTACGGATTGATTTAATTCCTTTTGATTGGATCTTATCCATTTTTACTTTCAGTGCTGATACGACGTGATCGATTTCAGAGTCAAATAGTAACGTACCGTGACTGAACATACGACCTTTCGTTGAGAACTGCGCGTTACCTGAAATTTTTCTTCCTTCAGCTAAAATGTCGTTACGACCACTTAGTTCTGCATTTACACCTAATTTACCAAGCGCTTTCGTTACAGGCTCTGTGAATTTTTTGAAGTTGCTGAAACTATCTCCATCATCTTTCGTGATAAAGCTGAAGTTTAAGTTTCCTAAATCATGATATACTGCGCCTCCGCCTGATAGACGACGAACGACATGAATACCTTTTTCTTTTACGTAATCTGCATTAATTTCTTCTACTGTGTTTTGGTTTTTACCAATGATAATCGAAGGTTCGTTAATGTAGAACAGTAAATATGTTTCGTTAATATCTAAATTTTTCACACAATATTCTTCAATCGCTAAGTTTATTCTAGGATCTGTAATTCCTTTATTATCAATAAATAACATCGTATCACCTCATGAGTTCCATACGTAGCCACTATGCGCTAGCGTAATATGGCCACTGAAAATTTGTTTTGCTTCTGTTACTAAATTAGATGGGTTTCCTGTATGCGGTAAGTGCGTTAATAAAAGTTCTTTTACATTCGCATCTTTTGCAATACTTGCTACTTCTGTACTATTCATATGCCCTGCTTTTGCAGCCTCTTGATGTGCATACATATTACACTCACAAATGAAAAGATCAGCATCTTTCGTGAATGGAATGAATTCAGGAATATAACTTGAATCAGCGCTGTATACTACAGCACCATCTCCAGCTGTAATACGCATCGCAAAGCATGTAACAGGATGAACAGTTTTTAAGAACGAAATCGAGAACGGTCCAACTTGAAGTGTTTCTTCTGGATTGTACGCGATTCCTTTCGTATGTGGTTCATGTGTTAAAGAATGGAATCCATTCTCGTCAAACGTATGACCGTATATTGGTAATTCCGGTAGTTGCCTTGTTGTTGCACTCGTAATTAATCTCGCATATTGCAATACCCCAATGTCCGCAACATGATCGTGATGATAGTGTGACAGTACAACTGCATCTATATGAGATGGTGTTATATATTTTTGAAGCTGTGCTAGTACACCACTACCACAGTCTACAAGTAAACGAAAACCATCGTGTTCAAACAAATACCCCGACGTTGCTTCTCCCGCTTCTGGAAATCCGCCCCAAAAGCCGACAACAGTCATTTTCATATGTATCCATCCTTTCTAAAACCGAGTAGGAATGCATGTTTCACTTACATTCTACATTGTTAACTATAATCCATTTCCTAAACTTTTTCATTAATTTTCAATTTTGTTATAAAACAGTTGTTGACTTTTATTTTTTGTACTAATACAATAATAGTAAGAAATGGAAATGGAGGGATTGACATGATTGATCAACCAATGGAGTTTTTCAGAAATTTACCGACGAAAACTTGTGCGCACTGTGGGAAAGAAATTGATGAGCAACACGAAGCATACCATAACAAATGTGATGACTGCGTTCACGAAGAATAGTAGTTTATGAACATAAAAAAACCTAGCAGACATAGTCTACTAGGCTAATAACATCGTATCCTTCTTCATCGTTGAACCTTTCACCAAGAGCTCCAGTTCAAACTCATATAATTCTTTTTGTCGATAATTTTTCGTATGGATTTTATCCATCATCAGGTCGACAACTTTTCGGGCCATCTCATCGATTGGCTGTTCAATTGTCGTAATACCTGGCTCTGTAATCTGTGATAATATTTGATTATCAAAACCGATAACAGCGAGATCATCTGGAATGCTCCAGTTATGGTGCTTCGCCTCTGAGATAATTCCAGCTGCTACCTCATCGCCTCCTGCCAAAATCGCGGTAGGATTTTTTTTGTCCTTTAATACTTCATGGAATATTCGTTTTCCATCCTCCCAAGAGAAAGCGTTTTCAAGAAAATCAATCGCTTCTACTTGGCGGCTCTTCTCAGTTATTGCACGTAAAAAGCCCATTTTTCGCTGCTGGCTAACTAATTTGGTTTCGTTACCACGGCAAAAAATAAGATTGCGATATCCTTGATCTAACACATGCTTCGCAGCTATGTATGCTCCTTGCGCATGATCAAACTTCACTGTTGGAATATTTGCTTCCTCAATATATTCATTACATAACACGATTGGACCGTGCTGTAAGTATGGCTCTACATCTTCCCACGGATTTTCTAGTGAACATAGAATAATCCCATCTACTTGTTTCGTAGATAATAATTGTAAATACTCCATCTCTTTTTCAGGTAAATATCTTGTTTGACAAATAATCAGTTTATATTTATGTTCAGAAGCTGCAATCTCGATTGCTTCAATAAATCTACTGAAAAAAGGATTTGTAATCCTTGGAACTAGCACCGCAATTGTTTCCGTTTTTTGTTTACGAAGCCTTCTCGCCGCAGAATTAGGAACAAAGCCTAAATGCTTCATTGCTAATTGAACCCTTTTTTTCTTCTCATCTGAAACATATGGATGATTATTAATCACCCTAGAAACCGTTGTCCTTGATAACCCCGCTAATTTCGCCACGTCCTCTATAGTCGACACGAAATTCTCCCCCTTTGCATGAAAACGTTTTCTTAAATTGATTATATAGTATATTATTGGAAACTGCAATATCGGTTGTTATGATTTTACTATATTAATATTATACATAGGTAAAAGTCTGTTAATGGAGGGGCAATATACTGCTTTTAGACATTTACGGTAGGTACATTCCTTTTCTTAATACCATATATCCTTTATTCAATATAAAAGCCCATCAATACATCGTCTCCATATGATCCATCTTCATACTTTATTTGCTTTCGTTGTCTCCCTTCTTCTACAAAACCCATACGTTTGTACACTTTAATTGCCCGATCATTAACAGAAACTACACCTAAGCAAATTTTCTCTAAACCTTTCTGCCCTTTAGCCCAACTAATAAGAAATTCAATTAATTTCGTGCCGATGCCTTGATTACAATACGCCTCTTTAATCCCCATTCCCATTGTGCCTGCGTGTTGTAACCGTTCTAGTTCATATCGGTTGAAAAGTAAAAAGCCAACTACCTTCCTATCTACTTCATACACGATATAGAGATTACCTTTCTCATTGCTTTTCCGTATCTTTTCTCTTTCTGCATTACTATCATTCGGTAACTTCTTTGGGGATACTATGAAAAATTTTGTAGTAGTTTCCGATAATATAATTTCTTTTCTAATATTCATAATTGCTTCTGCATCAGTCTCTTTTACTAACCGTATCATTGAATCACCTCGTACTTTTTCTTTTTAAAAATAATATTAAAACTATAAAACGTCCAATATGCAATATTACATATTGAGAATCTTTTTACTCTTGATACAATATTCATAAATCAAAATAAAAGGAATATATGGAATGAACCCTATCTTAACAGATGCAAAACAACTATTACATAAAGAAGAAAAAATTTTATCTACTTTAAAATGTTCACTTACTGGCTATATGATTACGCATAAAGTCCCGTATCCTGGCATGTTACTTGCTACTAATCAAAGACTTCTCTTTTTTAGCCAATATAAAAACACATTCATTGCCGAATTTGATTATGAAAAAATTCTATCCATAGAAACGAAGAGAAGAATCTTTGACAAAAAAATAATATTTTACTATGAAGATGAATATATAACGCTTGGATACATTACGAGTTCGAATGTTGAAGCGTTCATAGACTTACTACAAAGAAACAGCAAGACTAGCACAGGCTTATAATCAGCGGGGATCCCCTCGCTGATTCATTATTTTAACTCCTCCCACTTCGTCCAAACTTCTCTCCCGTTTATACGGTACATACTATCCTCTCTATCCATAAACCTATGTACAATAAATTCACGTCTAATTGTACAAAAATCATCATGATATTGTTTTATAAATGTATTAATTTCTTTTTCTGTATATTGATTTTCAGCATTTAACTTGCTAACTAAATGCTCTATCAATACTAGTTTTTTCTTCTTTTGACCTGGAATCGATTTTAAACGATCCTCTTTATCGAAAAAGTTACGAATGGTCGTATCACGGAATTTCATTTCACTTTCGGTCATTTTTTATCCTCCATCGGTTTTTAAATAATACAACTTTATTGTTTATCCCTATTATTTTTCTTCATTCTTTCACTTACAACACACATAAAGTAATACCCACTAATTAGCACATAGTAAACTAAAACTATTCCTAGTGCATCTTTTATATTTATATATTTTTCTTTATGAAACAACATAGGTGAAAGGGCATAAACAAGAAAGATTATTAGCGGATTTACGATAAAATAATAAGTAAGATTGCCTTTCATCATATCAACTCCTCTATCCTATGTTTCTCTGTAAATTGTTGTAATTCCTTTTCTTTCGTTTCTATAGCTTTTAGAAAGATTTATAGATGAACCAAGGAAAAGATTCCCTCTATTAAAATAAAAAAGCACCAAAAAGGTGCTTTTTTTACGCTTCAGCCGATTGATTTTCAGCAATATTTTTAAATTGTCGTTTGTGCATCAAAGTTAAGGAAGCGATCGTTCCAAGTGATAATACAACGATAAAGATCATGAGCACTCCTATGTTTTGCCACATGAAGTCAAAGTCTCCACTCGATACGACTGCTTTCAGTCCTGATACAGAGTATGTCATCGGTAACCAAGCATTAAATGGTTGTAAAAACTTCGGAATTAACTCTAACGGGAATGTTCCAGCACTTGTTGTAAGCTGCATAATTAATGTGATGATGGCGATAAAACGCCCTGCATCACCGAATGCTGTTACTAAACATTGAATTAATGCAATAAACGCTAAACTTGTAACGATGCTAAAGAGTATGAAGTACGGAATACTTTGTACTTCTACACCTAATCCGAACAGTAATATAACATCTGCTACTATCGCTTGAATAATACCGACTGATAGTAACACGCCGAACTTACTAATAAACCAACTAAATCCTGATTTTGGAACGCCAACTGTATCACGTAATGGATATACGATTGATAATAGTAATGCCCCAACGAATAAACCGAGTGATAAGAAATACGGTGTAAATCCAGTTCCGTAGTTAGGAACTTCCGCCATTTTCTCCGTCTTCACCTTTACAGGACTTGCAAACATATCATACGTTTTATCCGTCCCTTTTACTTCACCAGTTTTTTCTGCTCCTTCGCCCAGTTTCTCAGCAAGTTCGCCTGAACCGTCGTTTACTTTCACGAGGCCATCTGTTACTTTTCCTGATCCATCTGCTAGTTTATTTACGCCGTCGATTAGCTGGGTTGAGCCTGTTGACATTTGATTTAGGCCACCATTTAGAGTACCTAAGCCAGTTGTTACTTGGCTTGAACCGTCTGTTAATTGCGTTATTCCTCCTGACATTTGATTTGCTCCCGCGGATAATGTACCTAAGCCGCCTGTTACTTTGCTTGAACCATCTGCTAATTGAGTTACTCCATCAATTAATTGATCTGACGCCTTATTTAAATTATTTGCACCTACTTTGGCATTATTTAATCCTTCACCAAATCCATGAAACTTACTTACAAATTCGTTTTGCGCATTCATTAATTTCGTAATACCATCCGTTAAAGTGTTAATCCCACCTGAATTCGGTAGTTTGTTTTGCATTTCACTTGCCTTTTGATTTATTTCACCTTTTAGTTGATTTACTTCTTCGTTTAATTGCTTTGTTCCACCCGATACTACAGCAACTTTTTGTTGAACTGTCGCTGTACTTTTTGCCGCATTTGTTATATACGGTTGTAACTGCTCTTGATATTCTTTTGGTAAACTCTCAATTTGCTTTTGTAAATTAGCTACATCTTGCGCTGCATTTTTGGCATCTCCTGCTGTTGATTGAGTAAATCCATTTAACTGATTTACGTTTTTTTCAGCTCCGTCTATTTTCTCATTTACTTTATTTAATATTGTAGGAACTTTCGCCTGCATTTCCTCTAAACCTGCAGCAGAAATTTTCACTTTACTATCTAATTCTTGCAAACCCTTTTGAATTTCTTGAGAACCTTTCTCTAATTGAATTTGCCCTCCCGCAAGTTTTTCCATGCCATTTGATAGTTCAGTTGTTCCTGTTTTTAATTCACCTGTTTTACTTGCCAATAAGCTCAAACCGTTAGTTACTTTCTCAGATCCATCACGCAATTCACTAATTCCTTTTTGCATTTCACCCGTTTTGCTACTTAACGTATTTAAACCGCTTGTTACTTTTCCTGATCCAGCTACTAACTTATTAGATCCATCTGCTAATTTCTGAGCTCCATCCTTCATCTCTCCAGACTTCCCTTGAAGTGTATGAAGGCCATCCGTCACTTTACTGGAACCATCATGCAGCTCACTTGATCCGTCGTGTAGTTTATTTGCTCCTTCCGCCCCATCTGCTAATCCTTTTGAGACGTCTTGAATAGAATCAAACATTTTCTCTGCATATGTTTTCGTTAACGTACTTGATACTTCACCTTTAATTTTTTCAATTGCTGTTCCGCCAATTTGTGAAGATAAGAAGTTTAAGCTTTCGTTTGGAATGTATTCTAAGTTTAATGGTTTTGGATCATCTTTTAATAACGTTGTAGCGTTACTTGAGAAGTCATTTGGAATGCGTACTAGCATGTAATACTTTCTACCTTCCATTCCTTTTTTCGCTTCTTTTTCACTTACAAATTCCCATTTGAAACTTGTATTATCTTTTAAGTTATCAACGAGCCCTTTTCCGACCTCAATTGGTTTCCCATCAAATACTGCACCTTTATCTAAATTGACTACCGCAACTGGTAAATCATCTAACTGTTTATACGGATCCCAAAAGGCCCATAAAAACATACCTGCATATAAAATTGGTACGAATAATACCGCGATAATTGGAATTAATATTTTTTTACTTTTTATAATTTCAGTAAACTCTTTACGAAGCAACTGATTCCATTTCATCATTTCTCCCCCTTTTCTAAATGACCGAATTGTTCATTTGGTCATTTTCTCCCAAATAAAAAGGCTATACTTATTCATACATATGCCTTATCCCCAAATTTATACTATGCAACTTTTATTCAATATAATTATAATTTTTCTATAACTCCTCCTCAAATTAAATATATGACCTCATTATTAATTTGGTCATTTTTTTATAAAATTAAAAGGATCATCTTAGTTTGACAATCCTTTTAGTAAATAAAGTTCAAATAACTCTGCAATTTTTTCTTTTTCTAGCGGTTCATGATTTTTTTCCCAATCAAAAATAAGCGATACATATAGACGAAGCATAATAAATGCTGTAATTTCGGGATCACATTTGCTAATTTCACCTTTTTCAATCGCAATCTTTAAATACGATTGAATAACAGAAACGATTTCCACATCAACTTGTTGCATGACTTCTTGTACTTCTTTCGTTCCCATATCGCGCTCTTCTTGAATTAATTTAATCATGAGCTGATGTTCTTTTCTAAATTCCAAGATGCTATATAATGCTCTATGTACATTTTCAAAAAATGAAACATCTGAACGAATTGCACTTTCTGCAACTTGCTTCATTTCTGTAATTAAATTAGAAATAATTTCACCAAATAGCTCTTCTTTATTTTTGAAAAAAGTATAAATCGTTCCTTTTCCTACATTCGCTAACTTCGCTACTTGATCCATCGTTGTTGCTTTATAACCGAACGCTGAAAAAGACTTTGTTGCAGCTTCAATAATAGAACGTTTTCGATCTATCGCCACATCTTCACCTCCAAAAATGACCAATTGGATAATATAGTCAATCAGTACACCTTTGATATTACCACACGCTTACATTCTAGACAAGTTCTCTTTTTTATTATTTCCAGTATAAAAAAATTCCAGTCAAGTTATATAATACTGTCATAGTGTATCAGAAGGAAAGAGAAAAAGAAAAGGTGTTCTTAAGATATATGATTAAACCTTACTTCACAACAACAAAATTCCTCTTTTTCAAATAATCAAATAAAAAAACAAGAAAATCTTTACAATTAATAGTAATATAGAAAATAGACAAGTTTATCAAAATAGTGGAGGCTTTTTCAGTCATGATGCGTGCGCTTCGTTTAAATATAAAGCAAGCTTTTTGTAATCGTGTTTCTTTAATTATTATGTTTAGTGGACTAGCTCTTATTTTTATTTACCATTATTATTATGTAATTCGTTACATTGGGGATGGAACGGATGCGTTTGTAACAACAGCTTTTAAATGGATTGGATTTCGCGACAATGAAATGGATGTTTATTTATTATTAATGCCCGTTATTGCTAGTTTCCCCTTTAGTACAAGTTACAATTCGGATAAATCAGATGGTTTTAAACCGTTTGTAAGTAAAGGGATTTCTTTGTTCCCTTATTCAGTAACGAAATATATCGTTACATTCTTTTGTGGCGGACTTCTTTATACATTTCCATTCATCTTATCGTTATTATTTTGCAAATTAACCATTCCAGACGGAGAACCGACGGCTGGTTCAGGCATTATAAATGATAATGGGATGTTTGCAAACTTATATTACGAATCTCCCCTCACTTACATTACTGTATATATCGGAATTAATTTTTTATTTGCAGGTTTAATGGCCCTTTTAGGACTTGCAGCATCTGCGTGGTCACAAAAGGACTATATGGCGATTCTCTTCCCATTTGCAGTTGCCTCCATTCCATACGTCCTGCTAAATACGATATTCCCTACAATAGGCGGAGCGCCTTTTCATTTATATGACCCAAAACAACCGTTGCATGGCATGTCGCCGTATATTTTAACGATGCAATGCACTTTTTTCCTTCTCGTTAGTTTATTCATGTACATACAAGGAGTAAAGCGTGATAGAAAAAAATATAGAAGAAGGTTGCAAAGAAGAGAGCGGTGTAGAAAGGCGTTTCAAGTATAATAAAACCCTAATTTCCTTACTATATTGGAAATTAGGGTTTTATTTACTATTCATTTACGGTGTACCAGCCAATCCCCATAAAATAACAACCGCTACAAAATAAATTGCTTTAATCGCCACTACTAAACATAATGAAGCAATTGCATATTTACTTAATTCTCTTCTTGCACCTATTAAAGTGAAAATAACCGCCAAACTAAATGTTATATAAGAAGTTGCTGTATGTATTAAGTTATACGTAATGTCTAAATTACTTGTAAGTCCTGTTATATCAGCTACAAACTGAAGCATGACGATCGTACTAAAAAAAATTGCAAACTGATTCATTAATTTTCCATTTATTCGTGCTTGCATCGCTGCCCTCCTAACGACTGAATATTCAATTAATTTTATCATCAGATTACAAAAAAAGGAATCATCTCTTTATACTATTGATGCAGAAACAAAAAAGAACGCTCAGTCACCTAAGCGTTCCTTTCTTTAAGAAGCTTTCTTCAAATCAATTTGAGCAAGTACTGGGTCATGATCGCTTACACGTCCGTGCTCTTTCATTATGTTTGAGTTTAAGTGCACTGGATCTACAATTGTGTGCGGTGCGATGTTGTTTGTTACTAAAATATGATCTAACACTTGTGCATTTCCTTCGTGAATGTACGTGTAACGATTCTCTTTCGGCACTGTGTTTAACATATTCTTTAAGTTTGTTCCTTCTAGTGCTTTTAGTGGTTTAGCAAACTCAAAATCGTTCATATCTCCTAACACAACAACTGGTGCATTTGTGTTCTTTTTCTGAATTCCTTGTACAAATTGATTTACTTCTTGTGCTAACTGAATTCGTTTGTCTTCACTTTTTAATACGAGCGGTTGCACTTTTCCAAATGGCGTTGCATCCCCTATTTTTGAGTTTAAGTGATTTGCAACGACAACAACGTTTTGTCCTTGGAACGTAAATTCTGCCGCTAACGGTTTACGTGTACTTTCAAATAATGAACTTTCGTCTCCAATGCGAACCACATTTTTATCAAGTAACTTCGGTACCGTCGCTAATTTCACGCGTGATGGGTTGTAGAAGAAACCGACGCGAATATTCGCTCCTGGTGCTCCTCCGTCTAGATTATTGTTTGGAGCAATTTCTACATACTCATACTTCGGTCCACGAATTTCTAGAACTGCATCAATGATACGTTTTGCGCTCAATGACGCATCTGTTGTACCGTCATTAATTGATCCGTTATTATCTTGCATTTCCTCTACACCGATAATATCTGGCATTTTTAAATTGTATTTAATAGAATACGCTAACGCTTTTACTTTTTCATCTGTTGTTTCTTTTTTATTCGCCGAGAAGTTTTCAATGTTATATGTAGCAACTGTTAACTTATCAAGACGAGGCTGAATATTTGCCCCTACTTGCTTAAATCCACCATCCACTACAGCTGGCAATTCTGTTATTGGCGAAATACGGAAAGAACCGTAATCATATCCTACTACCCCTGTTATATCTCCAGTGAAAGTATCTCCTACTTTTGCTACATAATCGCGAGGCACTTTTACAGAAAGACGCTCTGGGTTTAATTGATTTTCATCTAATAGAGGTGTGCCATATTGTGTTACTATTTTATCTCCACCATTTTTTACTGTTACATATAAATTTCCGTTTTTCTGAGGTGCAATAATTTTTGGTGTTGGCATCGTAACACGCATACCTTCTATACTTTCATAGAAGTCGATTGCATCTTCATTTGGATCAAATAAACCAAATGCATCATTATCAATAATCTGATCCGGGATTTTCACACCGTTTTCCCCAAGTACAATCGGTGCTGGTAAAGATTGATCTTTTGCGATTACAACAACGCGACTCGCCTTAATTTCTGTCGTCGTTAAGTCTGTTTCAAATCGCTCTGCATATCCTGGTCCAACATATTCTTCTACTACTCCATCAACTTGAATAAGATCTCCTACTGCTACATTCGCATCTTTTTTGTATACGTACATACCTTCTGAAGTAGCTGGATCATTATCTAGCTGATTGTCTTCTATATAAAAGCCGTTTTTATCAAGCGCTGTGACAACGCCTTCCACATTGTATACTTTCTTCCCGTTGTAAGGAGACATATGTGATTTTCCTTGAATGTCATGAATACGAACCTGTTCATTATTTACGATAATAAACGAAAACGTCGAAATTGCTGAAGAAGTAAGCCCTTCTTTTTCTGCGATTGCTTTCACTACACTATTTTCATTCACTACAATTTGTCCATTATAACGAACACTTTTATTAGTAGGATTAGAGCCATCTAACGTATAGTAGATTGTTGCCCCTTCTGTATTCGTCGTTAATGTTACCGCTGTTCCTTTAGCAACTTCTCCACCGTTCGGTGAAGCTACTACATCGCTAACACGGTTTTGGCCTTCACCTTGAAACTTATAAGCTGTTACTGATTTTAAACCTGGGTTACTAAAATATAATTCAAGAGTCCCAGTCAAACTAACTTTCTTCCCGATATTTTCAGGATGATCTTTTACATTCACTGCCGTTCTCACATCACCTTTTGGCAACTGAACAGGCATGATTTTGTCTGGATTCGTTTCGTTTGGCGAATCTGCAATTGCTACGTTTGTATCATCAAACTTAGCTGGATCCTTCGTATATTTAGAAGAACTTTGCGTATATCCAACAATGTACCCTTCCACTATCCCCTTCGTTTTCCCTTGCTGCTTAAATACTTGAATTGCTTTTTCTACTGACATAGAAGCAGTTTCTTCTGCTTGCGCTAAAGTTCCAGTAAATGAAAGCAATAGCAAGAATGATAAAAAGACACTTAACAATTTCTTCACAGCCATTTTCCTCTCCATATTTCATATTTTCTCAGCATTTCTATCATAACAAATGATTCGTTATATAGAACTATTTTTCGACAAATTTTACAAAAGATTTATTTAATTTACAAGCTTTCAACCTATAATACAAAATAATAATTTTACACCTTCTACAAATGCACTCTATAATGTTAGAGAGAGAAAACAGAAAATATAGACATTTGATTGGCATGTAAAATGGATTCATTTGAATAGGAGTGATTGGATGGAAGTGCAAACAGAAACATACCGCGCAGCTATGAATGGAACATTAGAACGTCATTTTTCAGATATGATTGCTGTTATACCAACTAGAATTACAATTGAGCAGTTAAAACAGCGGCTAGAGACTATCGCTACTAAAGTTGATGAGTTAAAAATTGTTTATAGTGATGAGACAAGCCTTATTGTTGAGTTACATATGGATGAAGCAATCATACCGTATGAACTGCATATTGATGAGGCGAATGACCCAGAAGAATACAAAATGTACAATAGACAAGATTCTACAATCGTAGATCGTAATTTTGAAGATGCGGCTTTCGGCACTGAAATTTTCACTCGTACGCTATTTGTAGGCGATGTACTGGACTGCTTTTTCCAGCAGTTACAGTTTTTATGGAATCTCGCCCCAGATTTGTTATTTGTAATCGATTCAAGTGCATCAATGAAAGTGATATCTAGAAGCTATATTGAATATCACGTTGAAAATGAATTATTACCTGACATTCCTGACTTGTACGTTATTCATTCTGTTTATGAAGACGATAAAGATGATGAGCCTACGCAATATTGGTTTCATACACATGGTCTTTTAAGAGCAGGCGTAACTGAAATAGAGTTAATTATTCCAAATCGCATTTCTTCCTACTACGGCATTAGCGATCTCTTTCAAACATTTGCTAATAATGCGGTTGAAAATGGACAAGTCCCTATGAATGAGCCTATCGTTATCGCGCATAGTCAACAAGGTTCTATACATACAGTCGCTATTCCGTGGGAAAAAGGATTATCTTATATAGGGCATAAAACGAGTATGGACCAATTATCTTCAATCGAGGATGAAGAAGTGAAACTACAACCAATAGATGCACAAAATACTTTCTTAGGCGGAATGGATGCCCGAGATGAATACCATCAATCTCCATCCGTTCTCTTATTCAAATTTAATACTTCAGAAGAATATATTGAAAGTTTTTTCAAAGAACACGAGGAAGCTACAGGGCTCATGTTCTATAAAACAAATAGTGAAACCAATCGTATGGCTTACAATGCCAAAAATACTTTCGGGTATTTCAGCAACATTTTTCACATTGAACAATCAAATGAAGATTTTCGTTTCCTTGCTAAGTTTGGTGTCTCCTACGAAGAAGGAAAAAGTGAACATATGTGGTTTGAAATGCAAAACATTACGGAAGATTTCATTCAAGGAATACTCATTAATGAACCATATTTTATAGAAGATATGAGTGAAGGAAATAGTTATCATTTAGATTTTGATAACTTAACAGAGTGGGTTATTTATGCAGGAGATGCCGTTATAAAGCCAAATAACTTATATATGTTTATTGGCGAATAAATATTTTATATAACAAACGAAACGCCTTCAATATGATTGAAGGCGTTTCTTTTATTGTGCGATTAATTCAGCATCTATTACTTTCTCCAAATGGGATAATACACGCTTTGCAGCTTCCTCACCTTGATTAATACAATCTGGAAGTCCAGCACCAGCATAGGAGCTACCTGCCAAGTATATACCAGGCAACTCTTTCTGCATAAATGTTGTGAGCTTTTTCATTCGCTCATTATGGCCTACTGTATATTGAGGCATCGCTTCTTTCCAGCGGCTTACGATTGTAAATTCTGGATCCTCTGTAATATCCATCGTTTTTCTTAAATCTTCTAGTACGAGCTGAACGAGTTCTTCTTCAGTTTGTTCTACAACCGCTTCATCACCAGCACGTCCAACGTAACAGCGAAGGAGTGTTTTTCCTTCTGGCGTTGTATGTGGCCATTTTTTATGCGTCCACGTACATGCTGTAATCGTGTAATCGCTATTTCGTGATACGACAAATCCTGTACCATTAATATCGCGCCGGATTGCTGACTTTTGGAAAGCAAGTGCCACATTCGCAACGGATGTGGCCGGAATATTACGGAAGAAACGAAACTGCTTGTACTGAGCAAACATGGACGGCAATACTTTATGCGAAGTTGCCACTACGATGGCGTCCGCTTCTATTTCTTTTCCATTACTAAGAGTAATTGTATAACCATCACCCTGTTTTGCAACTTTTTCAATGCGAGTTCCCTTTATTATCGTACCTTCATGCATCTTTGCTTCGAGAGATTCTACGATAGATTCTAAACCTGTTTTCACTGTTTGGAAGATTCCTTTTTTCGGTTTAGCTTTCTCTTCTTTCGGAGCGAGCGTACGCATGCCGAGTGAAATACTGCGATGTTTCTGCTCAATCTGATACATTTGCGGGAATGTTGACATTAAGCTCATTTCATCAATATCCCCTGCATAAATACCCGATAGTAACGGTTCTATTAAGTTTTCAACCACTTCGTTTCCAAGACGATGTCTGAAAAATTGTCCGAGTGATTGGTCAGATACTGGCTTTGACCTCGGCATTAATAGATCAAAACCAGCTCTTAGTTTACCAATTGGGGAGAACAGCCGGGAAAATAGAAACGGCGTAATTTGCGTTGGAATTCCCATCATTGATCCATTCGGCATTTTATGTAACCGATTGTTTACGAGGATAAATGATTGACCGGCTTGATTATTTACAAGTTCATCGCCAAGACCTAATTCTTTCACTAATCTAGCTGCACTTTCTTTTCGTGCTAAGAAAGAATCCGGTCCGCGTTCAATTGTAAATCCATCTTTTCGAACGGTTTGAATTTTTCCGCCAAGTTTACCCGATGCTTCTATAAGTAATGTATCAATCGGCAAGTTTTTTTCATGAATATTTTTTTGTAAGTTATACATTGCTGTTAATCCCGTTATGCCTCCGCCGACGATCACAACTTTTTTCCTCAAGCAGGCTCCCCCTTTCTTCTTACAGTACAGATTCTTTTTTCTTTAATACAACATCTGTTAAACAATCAATAAATGCGTCCGATGCATTTGGCATTTCTGGACGATAATATTTCGCGCCAATTTCATCCGTTACAACTTTACACTCAAAGTCGTTGTCATATAAAACTTCTAAATGTTCAGCAACAAATCCAACTGGTGCATATACGAATGAAGTATAACCGTGCCTTTCATTTAGTTCTCTCGTTAAATCTTGTACATCTGGACCAATCCAAGGATCTGGTGTGTTTCCTGCACTTTGCCAGCCTACTGCATAGTTTGCTACTTCAGCTCCGCGCGCGATATAATCAGCTGTTTCATTTAATTGATCTGGATATGGATCGCCCATTGCAATAATTTTCTCTGGTAAGCTATGTGCAGATACGATTAATACTGCTTTTTCACGCTCTGCATCTGACATACCGTTATATATACCTTTCACTGCATCAACCCAGTACTGGATGAATTTCGGCTCTTTATACCAGCTATCGATGCCGTGAATTGTTAAGTTCCCAAGTTTCTCAGCTTCTTCTTGTGCTCGTCCAACGTATGATTTCACGCTAAACGTAGAATAGTGAGGTGCAAGAACAAGTGCGATTGCATCTTGTATTCCGTCGTTATGCATATCTTTCACCGCATCTTCAATAAACGGTTCAATATGTTTTAAACCAAGATACATATGGTACTCTACTTCATCTTGCACTTCATTTAAACGCTTCTCTAACTTCTTAGCTTGCTCTAATGTAATAGTAGCTAAAGGAGAAATACCACCAATTGCACGGTAACGCTCTGTTAAATCTTCCAGCATTTCAGGACTTGGCTTTCTTCCTCTGCGAATATGTG
The DNA here is from genome assembly GCF_022663475.1 of Bacillus cereus group sp. BfR-BA-01382. Classification (NCBI taxonomy): domain Bacteria; kingdom Bacillati; phylum Bacillota; class Bacilli; order Caryophanales; family Bacillaceae; genus Bacillus; species Bacillus cereus group sp. BfR-BA-01382. Next base: position 9,455 of record NZ_JAKUFQ010000004.1, on the reverse strand, counting down.
TATAGTAACGTTCAATATCTTCTTCTTTATATGGCGTTCCATATGCCATTACAAGCAAACCAATTTTCTTTTTCATACAGCAATTCTCCTTTACTTCGCTAACTGCCCTTTAGAGTATTCATGAATAAATGTAGTTAAACGTTTTAATGTATCTGGATTTACTTCTGGGAATACACCGTGTCCTAAGTTAAAGATATAACCAGGCTCTTTCATCCCTTGATCTAAAATACCTTTTACATGTTCTTCAATAACAGACCATGGCGCAAGTAAGAATGAAGGGTCCATATTTCCTTGTACCGCCTTATGAACGCCGCGTGCACGTGCTTCTTCAATTGGTAAACGCCAGTCTAAGCCGACTACATCAAGCGGTAAATCGTGCCACTCATTCACTAAGTGTGCAGCTCCTACGCCGTGCATAATCATCGGTACACCCATAGGGCGAACTTCTGCAAAAATACGCTCCATTGCTGGTTTAATAAATACGCGGTAATCTGCTACATTTACTGTTCCAACCCAAGAATCGAAAATTTGAACTGCTTTTGCTCCTGCGTTAATTTGCGCTTTTAAATATGTAATAACCATATCTGCTAGCTTATCCATTAAAGCGAACCAAGCTTTCGGCTCTGCATACATGAACGCTTTCGTATTATGGTAGTTACGAGATGGACCGCCTTCAATCATATAGCTCGCTAATGTAAATGGAGCCCCTGAAAAACCGATTAACGGTACGTCTAACATTTCTGTCGTTAATAAACGAATTGTATCTAATATGTACGGTACGTCATCTTCCGGATTAATTTCCCCTAGTTTTTCTACGTCTTGTAAAGAACGGATTGGGTTATCAATAACTGGCCCAATACCTGATTTAATTTCTACATCCACACCAATTGCAGGTAGTGGTGACATAATATCTTTATAAAGAATTGCTGCGTCTACGTTATATTGATCAACCGGCAATTTTGTAACGTAAGCACATAACTCTGGATTGTGTGTAATTTCAAATAAAGAATACTTTTCTTTAATCTTTCTATATTCCGGCTGTGAACGACCTGCTTGACGCATATACCATGCTGGTACATAATCGGTACGTTCCCCCCTACATGCTTTTAAAAATGTCTCATTTATAGTTCTTACCAAGACCCTTGCTCCCTTCCTTACCAATGCTTCGAATACGTTCGATATTTATCTTTTTTTACTATACAGCTTGTAAAAACAAAATGCATAATATTATGTACGTTGTTCATTAAATTGACACAAACATTCGTAAAAACGCTTACTATTTTCACAACATTCTTATTATAACACAGAGAAAAACTATGGTTTAGCTACTTTTGACTTTTCTCCTTCGCGATTCGTTTGTGTATTGTATGGTACAACGTAAAAGCTCGGTTTTGAAAATATGTTAACGAACTTTTCCTCATATTCTCCAGCACCATTTACAGTGCTAACATGCGTATGAATTCCGTTCTCCACTCTATAGATTCGGTACATAATTCTGTTATCTGGAAGTGGCGTCCAACTTAATTTTGCTTTAAATAAACCGAAAGGGCTAAATGATAGTTTCATTTTTACATCTTCAATTCTACGCAGCCGAATCGGAGCACCGATTGTTTCCACACCTTCAGGCTTCATAAACTTCTCTTTATGTTCTACATTAGCCTTCGTTAAAATTTTCTTAAACAATTTTGTCGCAGATGCACTTTCTCCTTGCAACTGATGTTCCTTATCCGTACGGTCATAACCAATCCAAACAGCGCCTACTAAGTTCGGTGTATAGCCGACGAACCACATATCTCTTGCTCCCTTATCGTCATTTGGCAATGAAGTTGTACCCGTTTTTCCAGCTAACGCACCGTTATATACACCTGCTCTCGCTGTCCCTTCCTTCACAACTCCTTCTAACATTTTCGTCATATACCATGCCGTCTGTTTCGAAAAAATTTTCGTCTCTACTTTCGGTGATTCCCCAATGACTGCACCGTGTCTATTTAATACTTTATCAATAACGTGCGGCTCAATAATATTGCCATTCGCTAAAAATGAACGATACATTTTTACAAGATCAAATGTTGAAACACCATTTTTCAATCCGCCAAGTGCTGTACTTAAACCAGCATCTGCAATATGAACATTTCCTTTTTCTAAATATTGTTTTCCTTCTTCTACCCCTAACTCATTTAATAGAGAAACTGCTGGTACGTTTGCCGACTCTAAAATCGCATCATACATCGTCATTTCTTTTGAATACTCATGATTATAATTTCGAGGTTCATACCCTTCAAAAGAATTTCTTTCATTCGTTAATAAAGAATACGGATTATACTTTTTCGTTTCTAGTGCTGGTGCATAAACGATAAGTGGTTTTAAAACAGATCCGGGCTGCCTTTTGGCAAAAACACGATTAAATCCTCTCGGGACGTACTTTCTTCCCCCAATCGCCGCTTTAATCCCTCCCGTACGATTATCCATTAATAAAAATGCACCTTGAGCCCCCTCTTCTTTCCCAGGAAAATTCCTTGCATCTTGAAACTGGTTATACGCTACCTTTTGAATTTTTTCATCCATAGGTACGACAAACGTATATCCTCCGCGAAGTACTTCTTGATGAGACAACCCGTATAAACGAGCGGCTTCATCTATGACCATATCAATATACGGCATATATGCAAGCTCATTTTCATCTAAGTTTTTATATAGAGCAATTATCTTCCCTTGATAACGAACGCTTTCTTCTGCAGTCAAATAGCCTTGTTTATGCATAAGTGACAACACGAGATCGCGGCGTTCCTTACTCTTCTCTGCAGAGTAGTACGGTGAATATCCGTTTGGTGACTTCGGAAGACCTGCAAGCATTGCCCCTTCCTCTACTGTTAAATCCTCAACATTTTTATTAAAATACAGCTTTGCTGCTGCTTGAATACCGTAAGCCCCATGACCAAAATAAATATGATTCATATACATTTCAAGAATTTGTTGCTTCGTATATTTTTGCTCTAATTGAAGAGAAATTGCGACTTCCTTCAATTTGCGCGTAAATGTTTTTTCACGAGTTAAAAAGACATTTTTAGCGAGTTGCTGCGTAATGGTACTACCGCCCTCTAGCTTTTCTCCAGCTAACGTATCTTTATAAAGAGCACGGAATATAGACGGATAATCAATTCCTTGATGCTCATAAAAACGAGAATCTTCCACCGCAACAAACGCCTGCTGCACATACTTCGGAATTTGCTCGATCGGTACGAGCTCCCTATTTTCTACGTATAATTTCGTAATTTCTTTCCCTTTCTGGTCAACGATACGTGATGAAGAGTGGAAAACGAGCTGCTTTTCATCCATCATATAGCCACCAGCTAACACGATAAGTTTATAGAGTACAATCGCTACTATAAACGTTGCGACGCCACCTAATAAAGTCCACTTTACTTTCTTCATACATCGGCCTTCTTTCCAAATGATGGTACATTTATTATTTGAAAAAGAAGTATCTTTATGTATATAATCTTCGAAGTTTTTTAAGAGAGTTGATATAATAGAAACAAACTATTAAGGGGGCATTAAAATGAAGGCTATTATTTCATACGAAACACCTCTAGAACAATCACATTTCACTGCAAAAAATGATGAGAAAAATATGTTTTATAAAGAAAATACAGAAGAATCTGTAGAAGGCTCACTTCAGTATGACGTACTAGATGCTGTCGGTGAATTTAAAGGACAACCTGGCTATATCGTTTGTAACAATATTTCTGTAACAGACGAAGGTCGCCCAGTATTTGAAAACCGTTTTAAAAACCGTGCAGGCCTTATTGAAAACGAACCAGGATTCCAAGCGATCCGTGTTCTACGCCCATTAAGTAACGATACATATGTCATCTTAACGATGTGGGAAACGGAGCAAAACTTTAAAGACTGGACAGAATCACGTTCATTCGAAAACGCTCATAAAAAACGTCCTGCACAAGCAGAAGGACAAGCACAGGCACAGGCGCATCCACATGCCGAACAGCAAAAGAGTATTTTCTCTCGTCCGTCGTTCGTGACTACTTTTGATGTGTTAGTTTAATTAAAAAGTGATAAAACACTGACAGTACGTGAAATTATATTAACGGTTTTTCGAATATATCTATCATACCTTTGAATATATCAACGATTTTTTCAATTTATCTATCACATCTTGAAATATATCAACGATTCGACTAAAGATATCGATTTAATGACAAAAAGGAAACACCATTACACACCGGTGTTTCCTTTTTCTTTGTACCAATTATATATACGAAGCGAATCTTTTTTTCTCATATGCTTTACTTCATAACCGCGCCCGGCTACCGCTACAAGAGTTGTACATAATTCATCTTTTCTTTGAAAATACGATTGATTATAACCTACTGCTTGAACATGTCTTCTTCGCATTATTCCTGTATATTTCGAAAAATTACGATATACAACCGTTAGTTGATTTTCTCTTAATTCATAACCACCACTTTTATATCTAGCATACGCAAGTAACAAAAACACGATAAATAACGGTAAAATAACAAACAACGCAATATATCGTTTTAAATATATACTCACGCTGGCAATTAGAACTGTGAGTATGATACTTATTAACCAGCCCATAATGAAATAACGACGCAACGCTGTTTTTGGTAAGTGAACGATCTCCGCTTCGATTTCATAAGGTAACTCTAAATATGTGAGCAGGTGCTGTACATCTTTTTTCTTCATAAATGGATGCAACATTACTTCGTTACTTGCTGCTCCAATACTTTGAATTGCTTCCACTTCAACAGCACAATAGCCAAACGGCTGGCGAAGCATACCTTCTTTTACAGTAATCGCTTGAATGCGGTGCAATTTTAAGACAAACTCTTTCTTTTCAAATAATCCTTGAACGATACGAATCTCTTCCCCTTTTCGCCCAATTTTAAAGTTTGCATATTTCAACACATATCCAGCCGTGGAAATAATCCATGAAATTGCCATTAAAATTAATGCAATTACAATTAGTTTATAAACACCGTTTCCCATCACATACGCTTCTACTTTACTTGTGAATCCTTCAGGAAGAACAAAATCAAACTTTGTGTAAAGAAGTACTAGTCCAGAGAACACTAGTCCGAACCGACCAGATGTAATCGCTGCGGCTAAAACCTCTTTCGCTGTTAACTGATAAACCGTCTTGCTTTCTTCCTCTTCTATTTCTTCTTTTACAGTAGTTTCTTTCTTATGTAATACAGAGATTAAATGTTTTGCCTCGTCTTCTTTAATACCAGCCAACATCACTTCTGGTTCATTACCACCACCGGCTACTTCTATATTTAACTTCATGAGTCCGAGCATTTGATAAATGAAGTTAGAAGACGTACTAATATTTTGTACACGCTCTTTATTTAAATAGCTTTCCTTCTTTACAAAAACACCGTGCTTTACATGTAACATATTATTCTCAATCCAGTACACTTTAAAATACCATTTAATTGCTGAAAAAATAGCCATGATGAATAAAACAACCAGAAGGAAAAGATAAAATAAATACCAAGGTTCCACTTGTTCATCAGGTTTAAATAAAACAAGAATAATAAGTGGCAACAAACTCGCAACCCTAATACCTAACAATATCGTGATCGGATGTTGCCTCTTATACATCCTCATCACTCACTTTCGCAAGTTCTCCAATTTGTCTTTTCAGCTGTTCTGCTTCTTCTTTCGTTAAACCTGGGATACTATGAGAAGTTGCGGCTGTTGAAATGTGTAATTCTGCTAAATTATACTTTCTCATAATCGGCCCTTGCTCAATCGTTACGTGCTGCACACGGATCATCGGAATAAGTACGCGTTCTACAACAAACATTCCCTTTTGAATCTCAATCTCTTCTTCATTTAATCTGTAACTATAATAGCGCTGACGTAAATTTGGAAACACAAAATAATCAAGTGGAATAAATGTAATGGCTCCTGTTACTAATAGTCCAAACAACCACCCCCACCAGTTAAAGTTAATCATGAAAAAGAAATATGCAATTACGACTGTTAGTATAACTGCCGCCCCAATTAAAGCGTGAATCCTCCACACTTTCAGCATATTAGAATGAATCTCCCTTTCTAACGGCTGCATCTCATCACTCCAATTCTATGAATTTATTACTTATATATTATCAAAAAATAAGGTTTTATATACATTTTTGTAAATTTATAGTCAAATAAATATAAGTGAATCAAAAGCATGTTAAAAAACATATATTATAAATATGAATTATATTAGACCAAATAAACCCTGCATGATTCATGCAAGGTTTATCGTTTTATACACAATATATTTCATCATTGTTGAGATATACTAGCATCGCTTTCAATTCGATTTTCTTTTTGACTCAGTTTTTTATCTTTAGATTTTTTTAATGTTAAAGTCATGCCAATAAAAATAAAAAGAATTCCTGTTATTTGCATTAAAGTTGGACGGAATCCAGTAAGTACAGTATCTAATAATATTGCCACTGCCGGATCTAAAAAAACTAATATTGAGATTGTTTTTGTAGATAAATGGCGTAAACTATCAAAAAACAGATAATACACTATCCCAGTGTGAATAAAACCAGTAGCTATAATATATGTCCAATTACTTTGAGTGAGGCCACTAAAAGCATCTAAATCTATAAATGGTATTAAAAGAAATATCCCCAAGAATGTTTGTAAAAATGTCATTGCATACGCACTCATTTTGTTAATCCCTTTACCAAATAAAGTTGTAAATGCATAAAAGAGAGCTGCAAGAAATCCCCATATCATACCTGAAGACATTAATGAGCCTACAGAGAAGCTTCCATCGATACCAGCAATTAATAAAGCTCCCACAAAACACACAATTATTGAAATGATAGATATTAATGTTAATTTTTCTTTAAAGACGATACTTCCAATTAACAGTACAATTACTGGTGCAAGATGATAAACTGAGATAGCAATTGTAACTGACATATTTTCAAAGGCTTTAAATAAGAAAACCCAATTAAATACTAAGAAAAAGCCACATATTAAAACTTGAATAACTTCTTTTCGTTCCCATTTATCTTGTTTATATTGCCCTGTAAGCAACCAGCATACACTTAAAAATATTGTCGCAAAAATACACCTTACAAACACTAATTCAAACGAAGGCAAGTTTGTTTGAACAGAAAAAAATCCAACTGATCCAAAGATAACCATTGACGCTATCATCTTTAAGGCCGGTACCGTTTTCTCTTGCTTAAAACTTTTTTGAAGCAAATTAATCCCCCTCCAATAAAAAAATCTGTTTATAGTGAGAAAAACACCAGCCTAAAAAAGGACAGGTGCTTTTCCTCAAAAACACTCAACTACAAGTTTTTCCCAGCAGTCCAACCACCATCAATTACAAAATTAGAACCAGTAATAAAGCGGGCCTGATCAGAAATCAAGTACTCAATACATGAAACAATATCCTGCGGCAACCCCCAAGTATCTAAAGATTGATTACTTTTTATCATAGACATCAAGGCTTTATTACTAAAGTATTCTTCTGTAAGTTCAGTTCTAATAACACCAGGAGAAATGCTATTTACTCTTATATTTTGCTTCCCAAATTCCATAGCCATCTGTTTAGTCAATCCGATTAAGGCATGCTTTGATGCCACATAAGCAGCTCGCTCTGGTTCAGCCATTAATCCAGAAACCGATGCTATATTCACAATACAACCTTTTATTTTCGATTCACACCATCGCTTCGCTACTTCCCTAGAAAGTATAAATGGGGCTACTAAATTTACATCAATTACTTTTTTAAACATATCATCGGATAAATTTAAAACAGGTGTTATCTCTCGAATACCAGCAGCATTTATTAATATATCAGGAGAAAGCTTTTCTAAATCTAATTGAGTAAAAAGATTATGAATCGCTTCACTATTACTTAAATCAATTTGCACTACTTTCAAAGGCATATCTGTTTTCATATAATCTATTAAGTTATTATTATTAATATCAAGAGCTATTACATGAAAGGATTTTTCTAAAAAGTATTTTATACAAGCATGACCTATACCACTATTGGCTCCAGAAATCATAATTATTTTATTCTCTCTCATTTTGTCTCCTTATAAGAAAATGTTACTAATAAAATATCACGAAAAGCTTCAGTACTACATTCTGTTCCAAGTGGAGTTACGGCATGGAAAACCTTTTGTCCAAATACTAAAGTTTCTAAAGGCTCCTTCAAACTTATAAACTGATTAATTTCCCTTGGAGAATTAGCTATTAAATTATCTCCGCCAATAGCTGTATTACTTAAATTCATAAGGTGTAAAAACACTACTGGTTCATCATCTTTATGTAACCAAATAGGTGAACTAAAAGATGGTCTTTCTTTAGTAGCTTTATATCTTACTTGATGTAAACCTATAATTAAATCTTTACTTGTATCTATTATATTTGTTTTAAATGCAAATTCAGTATCGAAACGCACGATATTTTGAATTAAAGGATTATATAAAAAACTATCATTTATGCTATGGAACTGTCTAACTTTACCGCCATCATCATAGTTATATTCTTTAGATTGGAAGTAATCATTACTATTATCTAAAATATAATCTGGTGAATCAACATACTTTATATACCTTGAATAAGATCTAGCACGGCATTCACCGTACGCATCATCTTCCAAATTATAATAATCTAACTGTGCTTGTGTTAATAAACGATGATTCTCTTCCTCTTGTAAAAAGATTTCATTTGAGATTTCAAGGAATCCCTTAGATTCAAATTCATGTACCTTTTCTTCTATGCTAAAGCCACTCATTTTACTAAGAACAAACGTCATTATAAAAACCTCCACACTATTGTATTTTTCTTTCTCACCCTATGTTAGAAATGCAATAAGTAACCGAGATTCTTGCTTAATAAAATTAAAAATTATGATATTCAATTAATACACCAAATGAAATATATGTAATCCATTAAAACTATTTCTTAAGCAATATTATATATCCTCTTGGTTATTTTTTCTAATTATCTGAAGATTTTTCAACATTAGTCTTAATATTCAAAATTAAAGAAATGTATTTTTCAGAAAGAGAAAACTGCGAGTATTGCAATTATTTATGTATATAACTTTTTTTAAAATTATATTTTAAATATAACTAGTTTTTTATAATTTTTTTGATATAATTACATACGGGAAACGGGAAGAATTTTGTCTTCCCAAGTGTTTTTATTTGCATCTAGTTCTTTTGCTAGATGCCTTTTTTTATGTTAAAAAAGGTATCCTCAAATACTTTGAGGATACCTTTTCACTTTTATTATCTCTGCTGTTTTCTACCTAATACGAGTAATCCAAAACTCATCATTACAAGAAGTGCTCCCATATATGGTTCCACAGGCATTTTCTGCCCTGTCTTTGGTAATTCTTTTTCCGGTTTTTCTGGACCCGGTGTTCCAGG